>NZ_JAZDVY010000025.1:0-667 GCF_036350695.1 Tenacibaculum sp. FZY0031 | reverse complement strand
TAAGCAAAACGTACAATCTAAAGGGACAGGAGAATTAGCCGAAGGATTAACTATTTTAACAGAAAATGTCCATAAAATAACCGTAAACAATACAATTACATGGACTTTTAAAATAGACTCTACAATTCTTGAAGACTCAGATTTTGAGAATTTTTTAGTTAAAAAACACGATGACAAATTCAGCTATTTTTTAGTTACTTATCAAGTAGGAGAAAATAAAGCGAATAATGAAGTTCCTTACAAAAAGGTTAGTTTATATCCAATTTCAGAAGAAAAATTAAAGTTAGATAACTTACATCTAGCAAAAGGAGATTCTTTTGATTGGGTTGAGCCAGATAGTGGAGGTGGCACCACAGAAGAACCTTGTGAGGGGGTGTATGCAGGAACAGAGTTTCAAACATGTAATCAAGGAGGGTATCATACAGCTGGTACTTATTGTTGTCAACACTATGATTTTTCAACAGGACAAGATGGACCACATGGTTGTGATTATATGAAAAACTTTATGGGTTGTGGAAATACATGTACAGGTACCAAAGAAGTGGCTATCTATGATTTTTCACATTGTAATAACGATTTGCCAGATGGACCAAGTAACGACTTACCAGAACCAGAAGATGGTATGGTAGGAGGTGATGTTACCGGAGGTGGCGGTGATATTGCAGAA
>NZ_JAZDVY010000024.1:0-686 GCF_036350695.1 Tenacibaculum sp. FZY0031 | reverse complement strand
CAAGGAGTATTACCAGAGTATATGGTTCCGAGTGTGTATGTTTTATTAGAGAAGTTTCCACTTACTTCAAATGGTAAGATAGCTTATAGAAGTTTACCAGTAGCTAGTAGAGTATCAACAGCTTCTTATGTGCCTGCTTCTGGCTCGTTAGAAAACTCATTGGTTGGAATTTGGTCATCAATATTACAAGTTGCAGCATCAGAGTTAAGTGTTACAGAGAGTTTTTTCCGTATGGGAGGGCATTCGTTAAAGGCAATAAGTTTGATTAATAGCTTGAATAAGGAGTTGGATTTAGGTCTAAGTCTTCGAGACATCTTCACCTATCAAGACATTCGATCATTATCACGTTATATAGAAGGTATTGAAAAGGTAGGAGTTAGTTATAAGAGCATTCCAAGATCGGAAGAGAAGGAGCGATATGTATTGTCATCAGCTCAAAAGCGTATGTACTTTTTGTATGAGTTCGATAAGGGGTCAACGAGTTACAATATGCCATCTTTTTATCGCTTGGATTCAAGCTTGGAATTAGACCGATTGTCTTCTGTTTTCAAAGACTTGGTTGCCCGTCATGAGAGTTTACGTACGCGTTTTGTACTTGAGGGTAGCGAAGTGTATCAAGAGGTATTGGAGGGATCAGATTTTGAGGTATCTTATATAGAAGGCAAGGAAACGATAGGAGCGTATAT
>NZ_JAZDVY010000023.1:0-905 GCF_036350695.1 Tenacibaculum sp. FZY0031 | reverse complement strand
ACTTTACCAGAAAAATCTAGCTTACTCTCTACAATATCGGTAGTTTCTAATTCATCATTTTTAGAATACACATAAATAGGTCGTGCTTTTTCGTCATAATAGGTAAGTGTAGTAATCCATTTTGTTGGAGAGCTTCCTAACACTTTTACTTTACTTCCTGTAGCTAAACTTTTTAGGTTTGTTGTTGAATTTACCCCATATATATTGCTTACAGAAGTATTAGCACCAGCTCTATCAAAAGTGTAATTATCGTAATAGTTTACAGTGAGTACTTCTATACTGGTCGAAGGAAAATCACTATTGCTATAATAAATACCGAATGTTCCTACACTAGGTAGTTTTTCTTCATAGTATTTTTGTTTTGAAGTATTTTGACTGTCAAAATAGGTTTGCATTGCTTTTCGGGTAATAACCGAACCATGTGTATAGATTCCAGTATATATCACTCTTCCTAGAGCATCATATTTAGTAAACAACCATTTTTTATCATCAACAATAGTATTGTTATTAACACTTCTTAAATTGGCATCTTGTGTAAGTACAGGTCTGTCTAACTTATCGTATACGATATACTCCCAACCTTTACCTGGTATTTTCTTTTCCACCAAGCGATTTCTGTGATCGTATATATATTGATAACACAATTCTGATAACTCTGTTGTATCTGGTTTAGCTGAATGCGGTTCAGATTTTGGGGGTAATACATAGGTTAAGTTTCCAAAATCATCATATACATAATAGGTATCGTGAGGAGTTTCAATTGCTGCTACCAAAGCAAAGGTTCGTTTTAAAATAACTTGTCCTTGTTTGTTTTTAAACTCCTCGGTGGTGTGGAGCTTACTTGTACCTCCTCCATGATTTTCATCTTTAGTAACCGTTTTATAGAGTTCTCCTGTTGTATAATT
>NZ_JAZDVY010000022.1:0-1178 GCF_036350695.1 Tenacibaculum sp. FZY0031 | reverse complement strand
ACATATACCTATACAAGTTTTTCTTGTGATACTCCCGATACAGGAGACGCTGTTTACAAATCAGAATACATGAGACAGCAAATACTTATGGATTGTGGACCGGGGTATGATAATGTAACATACGATGGTTATTGTGTTGATACAGAAGAACAAATAATTAATAAACTCGAAGGCAAAGCAGAGTGTGTTTTTAATAAATTATTAACTTCAGGTATTTCTAATTATCATAATATGATAACAGATTTATTTATAGAATTTGGAGATAATAATATAGGGGGAAGAAATTTAACATTTAAAATGTCTTCTGAACTACCAGATAATATTTGGGGAGACACTAAAAAAGATGATGAAACAGGTGATTATATAATATTTATTAATAGTAATGTAATGAGTAGAATATCATCTATAGGAGTTGCAGCCGTATTAGTTCATGAAATATCTCATGCTTTCTTAGGTAAACATTATAATGATTCGAATGCCAGCTTTTCTGATTTATATCAAAACTATATTAACGATACTGATATAGAATACTTTAGTCATGATATTATGAAGGATCAATTTATCAACCGTATGGCAACAGTTTTAAAAAATTATCATCCATCTTTATTTTCTAGTTTTGAAGATTATAAAATTTTATGTTCTAGAGGAGTTTTCGAGTTGTCAGATTTGCAAAAAACACACTTAATAAATACAATAAATAAAGCAAGACAGAATGATGAAAATTGCCCATAATATAAAAAAATATAAGTATTTAATTGGATGTTTACTCATAATTATCACTTCAATAATATTCTTATTTTTTCATTACAAAAGAAGTGATATTTATATATACTATGATAAAAATATTAAGTATTGTAAATTTCCTAGAGATAATAAAAAAGAAGAATATATTATTTGCTTTAATAATAGTAGCTATTCATTTAAAGTTAAAAATGCGAACTCAGTTAGGATAATTGATAATTTAAAAAAAATAAAACTTACATCATTAGAAGAATTATTCAACAATTCAAGACGTAATAAAAATTTATTTTTAATAGTAAAAAAAGATAATAAATATAAAATATTACCTGTAAAAATGTATCAAAACTTAAGTTGATTAATGATAGTCAAACAGATTTTAACCAATACAAAACGTTCAATTTTTTTGAAGATGCTGGTAAAGGTTTAAATGAGTTAGA
>NZ_JAZDVY010000021.1:0-1805 GCF_036350695.1 Tenacibaculum sp. FZY0031 | reverse complement strand
TTGCGTTCTTTAAGCTTAGCAGAAGATAGTACGATTTATATGATTATGCTATCACTTTATAAGATACTGCTAAGTAAACTAAGTAATCAGTATGATATAGTTGCAGGAACGCCTACCTCAGGAAGAAGTCATGCAGATGTAGAGCAAATGGTAGGGATGTTTGTCAATACCTTAGCACTTCGCAGTGCCCCAAGTGGAGAAAAGCGTTATGTAGATTATCTATTAGAGGTAAAAAACATGGTTTTATCGAGTTTTGAACACGAAGGGTACCAGTATGAAGATTTGATCGATAGCTTATCAATAGAGCGCGATACAAGTCGCAATCCTTTGTTTGATGTAATGTTCTCTTACTTTAAAGAAGAAGAAGGGTTGTCTTCTATGGATGGGCTTATAAAATCTTATGAAGACTCTGAGCGATCTGTGGTTTCAAAATTTGATATAAGCATGGTTGTTGTAGAAGGAGAAAATAGCTTAAGTATCACGTTGAACTATCGTAAAAGCTTATTTAAAGACTCTACTATGTTTAGGTTTTTAGGGTATTTTGAGACCTTGATAAATGCTGTTTTATCAAATCCATCCGGATTGATAACCGATATAGAAATTATTAATAGCCAAGAGTATCAAGGCTTATTAAAACTATCTTCAGGCGCCAAGAGTGGTTACGATACGAGTCTTACAGTTTTAGATTTATTTAAGGCACAAGCAAAAGGTCAAGGAAGTTCAATAGCATTAGAGTTAGGAGAGGAAAGTATGTCTTATGCGATGTTAGACGATGTTTCAGATCGTTTAGCGGCCTGCTTACCATCGAGAGGGGTATCAAAAGGAACAAGAGTTGGTTTATACATGGAGAGGTCTTTTGAAATGATTATAGGTATTATGGGTATTTTAAAAGCAGGAGGAGTGTATGTACCTATAAACCCAAGTCAACCAGTTTCAAGAACTTTATACATGTTATCAGATAGTGGAACAGAGCACTTACTCGCAAATTGTTTTGTAGATGCTATGATAGCAGATAAATGTGAAGTAATTGACCTTAGAGACAAGACTTTCTTAGAAACGTATAGAGAGACGAGACTTCCTGATTTAGGAGTTGGTGATTTAGCCTATATTATTTATACCTCAGGCTCAACAGGACATCCTAAGGGAGTTTTAATAAAACACGATTCACTGTCTAATTATATTCAGGGGCAACAGTCCTACTTTGGAATAGGAGCAGATGAAAGGATTTTACAGTTTTCTCCAATTTATTTTGATGCATCAGTAGAGCAGTTATGGTTATCGTTAACCAGCGGTTCTAGTTTGGTACTGTTAGATGTAGATACAATATTAGACACCCGTTTGTTTCTAGATTACATACAAGAAAAATCAATTACGCACTTGCATTGTACGCCTTCTTATTTAACAGCACTGACTCTTCCCGAAGGTTTGAAATTACGTAGAATAGTATCAGCCGGAGAAAACTGTAGTGTTTCTTTAGCAAGTGAGTACCTTTCTAATTATCGATTTTACAACAAGTATGGTCCCACGGAGACTACTATTTCAGTAATAGAACATGAGGTAACGAACTCAGATATCAATAAGGGAGTTATTCCAATAGGTCGCCCAGTATCTAATAGTTACGTTTATTTATTAGACTCTTATGGGAAAATGGTTCCACAAGGAGTTGTAGGAGAACTTTATATAGGAGGCTTAGGAGTTGCTAAAGGGTATGTAAACAGGCCAGAGCTAACCAAAGAATACTTTGTGTCGAATCGTTTCAGAGCAGGGGAAACGATGTATCGAACTGGAGATTTGGGGAGATGGTT
>NZ_JAZDVY010000020.1:0-1895 GCF_036350695.1 Tenacibaculum sp. FZY0031 | reverse complement strand
TACACTATAAAGACTATGCAGAATGGCAACAGAGCGAGGTTCACAAAGAACAACAAGCAAAAGACAAGGAGTATTGGTTGTCGTTATATTCAGAAGAAGTAAGTGTTTTAAACTTGCCGTATGATTATGATAGACCTCAGGTAAAAGAAACTTTAGGCTCTCATGTATCCATAGACTTAAGTGCATCACAGTTATCAGGATTGCGTTCTTTAAGCTTAGCAGAAGATAGTACGATTTATATGATTATGCTATCACTTTATAAGATACTGCTAAGTAAGCTAAGCAATCAAGAGGATGTTATAGTTGGAACGCCTACCTCAGGAAGAAGCAATGCGTCTGTAGAGCAAATGGTAGGGATGTTTGTCAATACCTTGGCACTTCGCAGTGCCCCAAGTGGAGAAAAACGTTATGTAGATTACTTATCGGAAGTAAAGGAATTGGTTTTATCGAGTTTTGAGCACGAAGGGTACCAGTATGAAGATTTGATCGATAGCTTATCAATAGAGCGCGATACAAGCCGCAATCCTTTGTTTGATGTAATGTTCTCTTACTTTAAAGGAGAAAATTTAGAAGCTAAAACATTAAACACTCTAATCAGCTCTTATGAAGCTCCAGAACGAGCTGTGGTTTCGAAGTTTGATATGACAATGGTTGTTGTAGATAGTTCAGAAGGCATGAGTGTTACATTAAACTACAGTACAGGCTTGTTTACCGAGTTAAGGGCAAAACAATTCTTAGGTTATTTCGAGCGTTTAATAAACGCAGTCCTCTTAAATTTAAACGTTGCTATAGGTAGTATAGGTTTATTGAATAAAGAAGAGGAAGAATATCAAGTATCAGCACTGAAAGGCGACTTTATAGGATACGAAAGTACGATGACATTTTTAGATTTGTTCCGTACACAAGTAGCTAATCATCCTGAAAGGAAAGCAATAGTAATAGACGAAGAAACACTAAGTTACTCAGAGTTAGATAGGCTTTCAGATACAATGGCAAGCTATTTAATAAAACGAGAAGGACTCACAGCAGGGAAGAGTGTAGGAGTATCACTAGCTCGTGGAAGTTGGCTCATTGTAAGTTCGTTATCAATTTTAAAAGCAGGAGGCGTTTATGTTCCAGTAGACCCATCACTTCCAGAGCAACGTAAATCCTATATTGCTAAAGACAGTGGTTGTCGTGTTTTAATAGATGAGGAATATATAAGAAAATATAAAGCAGTAGGCAACTTAGAAGAAACGGTTGGAGCTGGTTTTATAGAACCTTTAGTAAAAGAAGAGGATATAGCCTATATCATTTATACCTCAGGCTCAACAGGGAAGCCTAAGGGAGTAAAAGTCAGCCATGGAAACTTATTACATTTATGTATTTGGTTTAAGGGGTATTATGAATTGAACAAAGAAACACGAAGTACCTTGTATTCAGGTATTGGTTTTGATGCATCGATATTCGAGATTTATCCACAGCTTTCAAGTGGATCAAGTATTTACCCTATAAACAGAGACTCTATTCGTTTGGATGCAGATCGTTTATACGACTTTTTACAAGAGCATAAGATTAGTCATAGTTTCTTACCAACAGTAATGTGTCATGAATTTATAGATAAAGAAAAGAGACTAGAGAATATAAAAATTCTTACGGGAGGAGAAGCGTTGAATTTACAAAAAGAGGCCTGTTTTAAACTATATAATAATTACGGACCTACAGAAGCTACAGTAGTAGCTACCAATTACGCTTTACAAGATGGAGATATAGGAAAGATATCGATAGGAAAAGGAATACCAAATTCAGAAATTTACCTACTAGACCCTTATGGGAATGTGGTTCCACAAGGAGTTGTAGGAGAACTTTATATAGGAGGCTTAGGAGTTGCTAAAGGGTATGTAAACAGGCCAGAG
>NZ_JAZDVY010000019.1:0-2262 GCF_036350695.1 Tenacibaculum sp. FZY0031 | reverse complement strand
AGTACAAGAGAATCCAAAGAGTTTACGGTCTGGATTCGAATACGGAATACAACGTAGAATTCAAAAAAGGAAAAATACGTCTTGATTTTTTGTTTCGTTTTGTATCAAGACAAAATGAAAGTATAAGTTTGTGAGTAACTAATATCCATTTATGAGATTACGTCACCATACTGTGTTCAATTCATAATGACGTTGAGATGTCAGTTCGAGTGATTTTGTGTAATCAAGTGGAACAAAATAGTATCGAGAACCTTGTTACTACCAAATACTTCTCGATACAAAATTCCTTTCACTATGTTTCATGAATTTCACTCGAAGTGACAGTTTGTTGTTAATTTTTGGCTTGTTTTCTAAGGACGTTTTATTATCGTTATTGTGATGAGAGTAGAGAAAAGTACGGATAAACGCCGACCTATTTTTATGTTGCCAGAATTCAAGGTTATGGAGTACAAGAGAATCCAAAGAGTTTACGGTCTGGATTCGAATACGGAATACAACGTAGAATTCAAAAAAGGAAAAATACGTCTTGATTTTTTGTTTCGTTTTGTATCAAGACAAAATGAAAGTATAAGTTTGTGAGTAACTAATATCCATTTATGAGATTACGTCACCATACTGTGTTCAATTCATAATGACGTTGAGATGTCAGTTCGAGTGATTTTGTGTAATCAAGTGGAACAAAATAGTATCGAGAACCTTGTTACTACCAAATACTTCTCGATACAAAATTCCCTTCACTATGTTTCAAAAATTTCACTCGAAGTGACAGCTTGTTGTTAATTTTAACTTGTTTTCTAAGGACGTTTTATTATCGTTTTTGTGATGAGAGTAGAGAAAAGTACGGATAAAGACCGACCTATTTTTATGTTGCCAGAATTCAAGGTTATGAGTAACTGATATCCATTTAAGAGATTACGTCACCATACTGTGTTCAATTCATAATGACGTTGAGATGTCAGTTCGAGTGATTTTGTGTAATCAAGTGGAACAAAATAGTATCGAGAACCTTGTTACTACCAAATACTTCTCGATACAAAATTCCTTTCACTATGTTTCAAGAATTTCACTCGAAGTGACAGTTTGTTGTTAATTTTAACTTGTTTTCTAAGGACGTTTTATTATCGTTATTGTGATGAGAGTAGAGAAAAGTATGGATAAAAAACCGACCTATTTTTATGTTGCCAGAATTCAAGGTTATGAGTAACTGATATCCATTTATGAGATTACGTCACCATACTGTTTTCAATTCATAATGACGTTGAGATGTCAGTTCGAGTGATTTTGTGTAATTAAGTGGAACAAAATAGTATCGAGAACCTTGTTACTACCAAATACTTCTCGATACAAAATTCCCTTCACTATGTTTCAAAAATTTCACTCGAAGTGACAGCTTGTTGTTAATTTTAACTTGTTTTCTAAGGACGTTTTATTATCGTTATTGTGATGAGGGTAGAGAAAAGTACGGATAAACGCCGACCTATTTTTATATTGCCAGAATTCAAGGTTATGGAGTACAAGAGAATCCAGAGAGTTTACGGTCTGGATTCGAATACGGAATACAACGTAGAATTCAAAAAAAGGAAAAATACGTCTTGATTTTTTGTTTCGTTTTGTATCAAGACAAAATGAAAGTATATGTTTGTGAGTAACTCATATTCATGGGGTTTAGCTCGGCTTAACCTTACGGTTTCTGACACTTCGTTAGTACTCAGTTCGAAATGACCGCTTTTGATTTATTAGATTACAATTCGACTTTAGTATATGTAAGAATCTTATTAAGAATACTCGTAAGTACGTCTTTTCTCTAACCAAGAACTCACACTACCTAATTCACGAGCTTGATAAAAATTAGTCTCTCGTAAAATACAATCTGTAGATGCATTCGTGTCTATTTTAATAAATCGATATAAAACCAACTTGATAATAGATTCTCTTACTGACTCGTAGGTTGCTCCATTATTTTTATTGGTATTAATTACATCTTGAATAAAACTATCTATTCTATTAAACTTAGTCTCGTTTTGTAAGGCTTTAAAAACTACTTCTTCCATAATTCATATTTTATTAGTAAGAACAAAACTATTTATTAGAGTAAAGATTAAAAAGGAGATATATGCAAAAAAAAATGTGGATTTCCGTAGTGGAGTTAGTATTTGTTGGTTTCCGTCTTGGCGAGGAGGTAGATATAATGACGTTGAGATGTCAGTTCGAGTGATTTTGTGTAATCAAGTGGAACAAAATAGTATCGAGAACCTTGTTACT
>NZ_JAZDVY010000018.1:0-2360 GCF_036350695.1 Tenacibaculum sp. FZY0031 | reverse complement strand
GAATCATTTGTACGTCCATTTGATTTAAACAAAGAGTATCCTTTTCGAGTAGGTATTGTACGAGATATAGAGGGGGGGCATTTGTTGTTGATAGACATGCATCATATAATTAGTGATGGGGTTTCCCATAGTATCTTGTTAGAAGAATTTGCTCGTTTATACGAAGGAGAAGCTTTACCAGAAGTATCGTTACACTATAAAGACTATGCAGAATGGCAACAGGGATCGTTAAATAGCGTACAACGATTATCAGATGAAGAATATTGGCAAAACATGTATGCCAGTCCAACAAGTGCTCTAGTATTACCTTACGATTATACTAGGCCAGCAATTAAGAGTGATGTTGGTTTGTCTATTGATACAACTATTGACTCAGATAGAGTAGAGAAAATAAGAGCTTTTATAGAGGTTACAGGAACTACAATGTTTATGTTTTTATTGTCTATTCACAAAATAGTATTGAGTAGGTTAAGTGGTCAAGAAGACATAGTGATTGGAACTCCTACTTCGGGAAGAAGTCATGCAGATATAGAGCAAACCGTGGGGATGTTTGTCAATACTTTAGCACTTCGTAGTTATCCGTTAAAGGACAAAAAATTTACGGCTTATTTACAAGAGGTAAAGGAATTGGTTTTATCGAGTTTTGAACACGAAGGATATCAGTATGAAGATTTAATAGATCGTTTATCAATAGAGCGCGATACAAGTCGCAACCCTTTGTTTGATGTAATGTTTGCCTATCAATATGTAGAAGAAGTAGCAGCATCAAGAGAAACAGTTGGTATTGAGCGCTATAGTATAGGAGAAAATTCAATATCTAAGTTTGACTTAGAACTTGATGTAGAGGATAACGGAGAAGAACTTTCACTTTCAGCTACTTATTGCGCGGCTTTATTTACAGAAAGAACCATTCAAAATTACCTGAAGTACATCATAACTTGTATTGATGAAGTACTAGAGTGTTCAGATCAACTAATTTCAAAAATAAATCTTTTAACGAAAGAAGAACAAGAGGTATTAATAAAAGACTTTGGGAAGGGAACTTCTAATACTGTGTATAAAGAAGCTTCTTTTTTAGAGTTGTTTGAGAGCCAAGTTCAATCAAGTCCAGAAGATGTGGCAATAGTCTTTGGAGAAGAAAAATTAAGTTACCAAGAGTTGAATATTCGTTCAACAAATTTAGCTATAGCGTTGCAAGCTCAAGGAGCAAAACCACAAGATTTTATAGGGGTTTATATGGATAGGGGGATCTCTGTGATTGTGAGTATTTTGGGGGTTTTAAAAATGGGAGGAGTTTATGTTCCTATTGAGGTAGAATACCCTAAGGAGCGAGTAAATTTCATACTTTCAGATTCGTCAATAAAATACTTGCTTGTTACAGAGTCAGTTAGTTTAGAAAAGCTGAGTTTAGAGGCTACAAAAGTATTGTTAATAGAGGATGATAAAGAAGAAAGAAAAGTATCAAGTATTTTTACCAAGCCTAGAATATCAGGTGAAGATTTGGCCTACATGATTTATACTTCTGGTACTACAGGGAAACCTAAAGGAGTTATGATCTCTCATAATTCTTTATCAGATTATGTACATACAGTAAAAGAATATTTTGGCTTAAAGTCAACAGATAGCATTTTACAGCAATCCAGTATTTCTTTTGATACTTCTATAGAAGAAATTTTTCCAATATTAGGAGTTGGAGGGAAGTTGGTTATTACTGAAGATCGAAGAGATTTTGACAAGCTTATTTCAGATTGTATAACTCATAAAATAACAGTTTTAAGTACAAATCCGTATTTACTAAGTTACTTAAACGAACATATTGATTCTTACGATTTATCTTTAAGAATTTTGATAAGCGGAGGAGACGTATTAAAATGGTATCACGTGAACCATTTAGTATCAAAATTTGATGTATACAATAGTTATGGGCCAACAGAGACGACAGTTTGCGCTACGTATTATAAAGTTAAGAAGGAGTTAGATCGTATTCCAATAGGGTTTCCTATTAGCAATAGAGTTGTTTATATTTTAGATGAGCATTTGCAATTACAACCTAATGGTGTTATAGGTGAGTTATGTATAGGGGGAATTGGAGTATCCAAAGGATATTTAAATAGAGAAGAATTAACGAAGTCTAGCTTTGTTAAAGATCCGTTCAGAGCAGGGGAAACGATGTATCGAACTGGAGATTTGGCGAGATGGTTGGCAGATGGTACGATAGAATTTATAGGTAGAAAAGATACGCAGGTTAAAATTCGCGGTCGTCGTATAGAGTTAGGGGAAATCATCAATCAGGTAGAATCTTACTCAAAGGTAGCCCAGAGTGTGGTTCAGGTACAAGGATCAGAAAATGACAAGTACCT
>NZ_JAZDVY010000017.1:0-2361 GCF_036350695.1 Tenacibaculum sp. FZY0031 | reverse complement strand
AACACCAGCCGATGTAAGTGTCGACTGTGAAGCCATACCAGCGGTACCCACCATCACTGCAACCGATAATTGTGATAGTGTCGTTGATGTAATTTTCACTGAAGTAAGCAATACGGTAGTAGACGGCTGTGGAGCGATTGTCCGCAAATGGGAATCAACCGATAACTGTGGTAATATGGTAAGTCATACCCAAACCATCACGGTAACCGATACGACAGCACCGGTATTATCAGCAACACCAGCCGATGTAAGCGTCGACTGTGAAGCCATACCAGCAGTACCCACCATCACTGCAACCGATAATTGTGATACTGTCGTTGATGTAATTTTCACCGAAGTAAGCAATACGGTAGTAGACGGCTGTGGAGCGATTGTCCGCAAATGGGAATCAACCGATAACTGTGGCAACACGGTAAGTCACACCCAAACGATTACTGTGACCGATACGACAGCACCGGTATTATCAGCAATACCAGCCGATGTAAGTGTCGACTGTGAAGCCATACCAGCAGTACCCACCATCACTGCAACCGATAATTGTGATAGTGTTGTTGATGTAATTTTCACCGAAGTAAGCAATACGGTAGTAGACGGCTGTGGAGCGATTGTCCGCAAATGGGAATCAACCGATAACTGTGGTAATATGGTAAGTCATACCCAAACCATCACGGTAACCGATACGACAGCACCCGTATTATCAGCAACACCAGCCGATGTAAGTGTCGACTGTGAAGCCATACCAGCGGTACCCACCATCACTGCAACCGATAATTGTGATAGTGTCGTTGATGTAATTTTCACTGAAGTAAGCAATACGGTAGTAGACGGCTGTGGAGCGATTGTCCGCAAATGGGAATCAACCGATAACTGTGGTAACACGGTAAGTCACACACAAACGATTACAGTAACCGATACGACAGCACCCGTATTATCAGCAACACCAGCCGATGTAAGTGTCGACTGCGAAGCCATACCAGCGGTACCCACCATCACTGCAACCGATAATTGTGATACTGTCGTTGATGTAATTTTCACCGAAGTAAGCAATACGGTAGTAGACGGCTGTGGAGCGATTGTCCGCAAATGGGAATCAACCGATAACTGTGGTAATATGGTAAGTCATACCCAAACGATTACAGTAATCGATACGACAGCACCGGTATTATCAGCAACACCAGCCGATGTAAGCGTCGACTGTGAAGCCATACCAGCAGTACCCACCATCACTGCAACCGATAATTGTGATACTGTCGTTGATGTAATTTTCACCGAAGTAAGCAATACGGTAGTAGACGGCTGTGGAGCGATTGTCCGCAAATGGGAATCAACCGATAACTGTGGTAATATGATAAGTCATACCCAAACGATTACAGTAACTGACATAACTAAACCAGAATTTACTGTACCAGTAGATATTACTATATACAAAGATGATAATTGTACTTATAATGCTAGTATTGGTATCACTGGAGATGTTATTGATGAATCTGATAATTGTGATACAACTTTAGAAGCCAATTATAATGATGTAGAATTAGCAGGAAGTTGTCAAGGAGAAGTAATAATTACTCGTACATGGAGTCTTACTGATAACTGTGGTAACACAACTGAAAAGGTCCAAACAATAACAGTTGAAGACAATACAGTACCAGTTATAGACGAAACAAACAAGAAGAATATAGATATAGAATGTGGAGTTGGTGATACAGAAACTGCTTTACAAGATTGGTTAAATAGTAATGCAGGAGCTACAGCAACCGATAATTGTAGTACAGTAACATGGACCAATAATTATGGGGATGATACCTCTGTGAAATGTGATGGAAGCTATATCACAGTAACTTTCACGGCTACTGATGCCTGTGGAAACTTCAGTACTACAACAGCAGGATATTTAATTAAAGATGAAACACCACCAACAATAACTCAGCAACCATCAGATAAAACTGTAGAGTGTGATGGATCAGGAAATACAACAGAGTTAAATGATTGGCTAGCTAGTAATGGAGGAGCGACAGCGACAGATGATTGTAGTATTGTAACATGGAGTAATAATTATACAGATTTAACATACACGTGTAGTTTTACAGGAGAAGTAGAAGTGGTTTTTACAGCAAAAGATGCTTGTGGAAACACTGTAAATACAATTTCAGCTAAGTTCATTATAGAAGACACGGTAGCCCCAGAATTTGTAGAGACTTTACCAGTAGCAGAAATCACGGTAAGTTGTGATAATATTCCAGTGATGGAAACTTTAACAGCAACTGATAATTGTGATGCTTCCGTAACAGTCATTCCGAGTGAAGTAACCAGTGGCGATGACGATGCTTGTGGCTCAGAATACTTGATTACAAGAAAATG
>NZ_JAZDVY010000016.1:0-2570 GCF_036350695.1 Tenacibaculum sp. FZY0031 | reverse complement strand
AAATAATTCCCTTATAAGGAACAACTATTCGTAAAAACATCTCGTAGATAGCATTGCCTTTATTAGAGATACTAAAATAAAAAAACATACTCCTAAAAACAACAAAACCACAACATTACTATTGTGGCTTCATCTTTATCTATTATTTTAATAATTTAATTTCTAGTTGCTTACTTTTACTTACCACTAGTAAATACTAGCGGGAGCGGGGGAAGAGTAGAAAGAGGTGAAAATAAACTATCAATAATTGCAATTATCAAAATTGCCAAAGCTCTTGATGTCCATATTTCAGACCTATTAGACTACCAATAGAATCTTCTACAAAAACAAAAAGATGAACCTAAGTCCATCTTTTTGCTTGTTTAAACTATATCTCTTCACTATTAAGAATCATCTTAATATTAAATATTCATCATTTTATTTAACATTAGCTAATGATTTTGCTATTTCTTCAAATGAAACAATTAGTTCTAAAAACTCTAACTCATCAAGTTCTTTTTGAGCCCATCTAAGAAACAAAACAAACTCCTTTGGCGCATACTTTGGTATAACTTGTAATGTTTTATCTTCTTCAAAATAAAACCATATACATTCAATATTACAGTTAGGGCAGTAACTACTATGATGGTCTAGACTTCCTAGCTCATCAAAAGACTTTTCACAATTTCCGCAAACACTTTTATTTCTCCTACTAACTTTATACCAATTTTCCATTATTTTAAATAATTTTTCCAAGCCTCTCCATTCGGCCCATTTAATAATCTTTGTTGAACAGCTTTTGATAAGTTATTCCAATTTCTCATTACTGAAGGAATAGTATTTTCTCCAAGTTTTTTCATTGCAGCAACTCTATGATGTCCTCCAGATATAACCAATCTACCGTTAGGCATCTTTACAACTGGGATAGCTTGATTAATATCGTAACCATTTTTAGAAATTAATTCAGCTAAATCATCAATATAATTTACCCCTTTTCCAGCTCTTGGTACGGAATGTAAAGCATTTAACTTGTCTATTCCCATTTCTACCACCTTCTTTCCTGTTTTTCCTACTCTAGCAATAGTTGCTGTTGTTTTTCCTAATCTTAATGACGTATAAATCCATCTTCCACCTTGAACCAATCTCGCTAATACCCATTCTCCATCAATAATCATCATAAGCTCAAATGCAGCTTCAGATTTTTCTCTTTCATTTTGGGCTATATCCGCATCTGTTGGATTATACGGGTCATTCCCGTTTGAATAAGCTGTCCTTGCATAACCATTATATGCCATAGCATAAAGTTCTCCAGTCCCCATATCTTTAACAGCTTTCTTTTGGCTTTTCTTCTTTTTCTTCTTCTTATCACCATCTCCAGGACCAGACCCATAAATCTCTTTTGCTGCGTTAAAAACATTTACAGCATCCTCACCTGTAAAAGTCCAACCGTTTTCATTTTGAACAGCATCTGCTCCACTAGGGTCAGCCCAAAAAACAGGATTATTGTCAAAGGCATTATAGGTACTCATCGAATGATGAATAACTGGGTCTATTGAAGTCCATCTAGCTATAGCGGGGTCATACTGGCGCATATCCATCTCATATAAATCTAAACCTAAACTTTCTTCTAACTCTTTCCCGTTATACCCAAACTTTTGAGCTACAGAGTTTCCAATTGAAGAAATATTTCCATTATACCCTTTATGTTTTAAACCAAAAGGATAGTAGTTACTTTCCTCTATAATTTCGGTTGTGCTCGGGTCTGAACTCGCAGTGATAATACCGTCATTATTATTATCTGTATATGATAATCGTACATTTCCTAAATGGTCTTTGTATTGATATACATATTTAAACCCTGTATTGTCTTTCTTTACATAACCTTCTGCTGTTGGAAAATATTCCAATGTATTATTCTCATAAGTATACCCATTCGCATAGTCTAAGGTTGTAATATTCCCATTGTCATTAATCACCTTCCGTAGCTTAGTCCCCATAGCATCATAGGTATAGTTTATCTTTTTACTATCAGAGTTATCAACCTTTATTTCTATGGGTAAGTTTAAATGATTATAGGTGATTGAGGTAATGTTTTTATTTAAGTCTTTAGTCATATTTCCATTACTATCATACTCATAATCATTACCAGACTTATTGCCGTCTTTAAAGCCGTAATTATTGTTACCACTATCAGTAACATAATTTAATTGATTCGTATTACCATAGTCATAACTTAAAACATCCATATTGGTAAATGTAGCACTGTTTTGCCAACCGTTTCGAGTTAAGTTTTTGATATTACCATTTTTATCATACGTGATTCCTGGTACATTGTAATTTGAAGTATTAGCCCCTGTAGCGCTTAACAATCGGTTCATGGCATCGTAGCTATAGGTGTATGTTTTAGAACTTGAATCTACATTTAACGTATTCCAACTAGTTTGAGCAATATTTCCATTATACAAGGCTTTCAAAGGATCCGTAGGATGATTATATTCAATGCTAAAGTTAAATAAATCGTTGTCATTTTTACCATCTTCGTTGATGTTTTTTAACCAACCACGTATGTTGTACGAATAATCTACCTCTTG
>NZ_JAZDVY010000015.1:0-5869 GCF_036350695.1 Tenacibaculum sp. FZY0031 | reverse complement strand
AAAAAAACCTCAATCTAATCAAAGATTGAGGTTTGTTAAAGAAAGGCAACGACCTACTCTCCCACCAGTGGCAGTACCATCGGCGCTAATGGGCTTAACTTCTCTGTTCGGAATGGTAAGAGGTGAGCCCCATTGCGATAATCACCTTAAATTGTTAGTAATTAGTATTTAGTAATAGTAGTTAGTCATTGCTAACTACTCTAAACTCATACCTAACTACTTTTCAGCTTCGCTGAAATAATAAGTTAACATATTAGTAAAATCATATCCTAAATCATCAAAGAGTTTGCTCCCGGCCACTAGGACCGGGATACGTACATAAGCCTATGGGTTATTAGTACTACTCAGCTACATACATTACTGCACTTACACTTATAGCCTATCAACGTGGTGATCTTCCACGACCCTTTAAAGAAATCTCATCTTGTGGTGGGTTTCGCGCTTATATGCTTTCAGCGCTTATCCCTTCCCGACGTAGCTACTCTGCAGTGCCCCTGGCGAGACAACAGATACACTAGAGGTCAGTCCAACTCGGTCCTCTCGTACTAAAGTCAGATCCACTCAAATTTCTAACGCCCACAGCAGATAGAGACCGAACTGTCTCACGACGTTCTGAACCCAGCTCGCGTGCCACTTTAATGGGCGAACAGCCCAACCCTTGGGACCTTCTCCAGCCCCAGGATGTGACGAGCCGACATCGAGGTGCCAAACCCCCCCGTCGATGTGAGCTCTTGGGGGAGATCAGCCTGTTATCCCCGGAGTACCTTTTATCCTTTGAGCGATGGCCCTTCCATGCGGAACCACCGGATCACTATGCTCTACTTTCGTACCTGATCGACCTGTATGTCTCTCAGTCAAGCTCCCTTATGCCATTGCACTCTACGCACGGTTACCAAGCGTGCTGAGGGAACCTTTAGAAGCCTCCGTTACTCTTTTGGAGGCGACCACCCCAGTCAAACTACCCACCACGCACTGTTCTCATTGCTGAGTTAGGCTCTAGATAAGCAAAGGGTGGTATTTCAAGGATGACTCCACAACGCCTAGCGACGCTGCTTCAAAGTCTCCCACCTATCCTACACATTACTTATCCAAAGTCAATACGAAGCTATAGTAAAGGTTCACGGGGTCTTTTCGTCCCGCTGCGGGTAATCGGCATCTTCACCGATACTACAATTTCACCGAGCTCATGGCTGAGACAGTATCCAGATCGTTGCACCATTCGTGCAGGTCGGAACTTACCCGACAAGGAATTTCGCTACCTTAGGACCGTTATAGTTACGGCCGCCGTTTACTGGGGCTTCATTTGATTGCTTCGCCGAAGCTAACAACTCCACTTAACCTTCCAGCACCGGGCAGGTGTCAGGCCTTATACATCATCTTTCAATTTAGCAAAGCCCTGTGTTTTTGATAAACAGTCGCCTGGATCTTTTCACTGCGGCCAACATTGCTGTTGGCGACTCTTCTCCCGAAGTTACGAGTCTATTTTGCCTAGTTCCTTAGCCATGAATCTCTCGAGCACCTTAGAATTCTCATCCCAACTACCTGTGTCGGTTTACGGTACGGGTTCTTATAACCTGAAGCTTAGAGGTTTTTCTTGGAAGTTTTTAGGCACACTATCCACGCATCCGAAGAATTGTGGTACTATCACACTTCAGCTAAACCAGCGGATTTGCCTACCAGTCTAATACCTAAATGTTTCAACGAACTATTCCGTCAGTTCGCGGTGCTTTCACTACTCCGTCACCCCATCGCAATTATAAGAAGTACAGGAATATTAACCTGTTGTCCATCGACTACTCCCTTCGGATTCGCCTTAGGTCCCGACTAACCCTCAGCTGATTAGCATCGCTGAGGAAACCTTAGTCTTTCGGTGAGGGGGTTTCTCGCCCCCTTTATCGTTACTTATGCCTACATTTTCTTTTCTATACGTTCCAGCATGCCTCACAGCACACCTTCAGCACATATAGAATGCTCCCCTACCACTTTAATAAGTCCATAGCTTCGGTAATATGTTTATGCCCGATTATTATCCATGCTCGACCGCTCGACTAGTGAGCTGTTACGCACTCTTTAAATGAATGGCTGCTTCCAAGCCAACATCCTAGCTGTCTGGGCAGTCAAACCTCGTTTTTTCAACTTAACATATATTTGGGGACCTTAGCTGATGGTCTGGGTTCTTTCCCTCTCGGACATGGACCTTAGCACCCATGCCCTCACTGCTGAAAAACATTTTATAGCATTCGGAGTTTGTCAGGAATTGGTAGGCGGTGAAGCCCCCGCATCCAATCAGTAGCTCTACCTCTATAAAACTTTTATTCAACGCTGCACCTAAATGCATTTCGGGGAGTACGAGCTATTTCCGAGTTTGATTGGCCTTTCACCCCTACCCACAGGTCATCCAAAGACTTTTCAACGTCAACTGGTTCGGTCCTCCACTATGTGTTACCACAGCTTCAACCTGCCCATGGGTAGATCACTCGGTTTCGCGTCTACTACTACTAACTATATCCGCCCTATTCAGACTCGCTTTCGCTTCGGCTCCACACCTTAAATGCTTAACCTTGCTAGCAACAGTAACTCGTAGGCTCATTATGCAAAAGGCACGCCGTCACACAGTAAATGTGCTTCGACCGCTTGTAGGCGTACGGTTTCAGGTTCTCTTTCACTCCCTTACTTAGGGTTCTTTTCACCTTTCCCTCACGGTACTAGTTCACTATCGGTCTTTCAGGAGTATTTAGCCTTACCGGATGGTCCCGGTGGATTCATACAGGATTACTCGTGTCCCGCACTACTCAGGGTACTGCTATATCCTCTTCGATTACCTGTACGAGACTATCACTCTCTACGGTTCGTCTTTCCAAACGATTCCAGTTCTCTAAGATTCTAATGTCGCAGCCCTACAACCCCAATATTGCCGTAACAACATTGGTTTGGGCTAATCCGCGTTCGCTCGCCACTACTAACGGAATCACTTTTGTTTTCTCTTCCTATGGTTACTTAGATGTTTCAGTTCACCACGTTTGCTCACCCGTAGGTGTGACATGTCTTCAACATGCCGGGTTGCCCCATTCGGAAATCTACGGATCAATAGGTATGTGCCCCTCCCCGCAGCTTATCGCAGCTTATCGCGTCCTTCTTCGCCTCTGAAAGCCTAGGCATCCTCCATACGCCCTTATTTAGCTTATTGTACTTTTTGCTGTAGTATCTCTACTACAACGAGCTCTTTATAATTCTTGTTCTTATAAAAATATTTTGTTAGATCTCTCTAACTCTCTATCTTGATTCTTTACGATATCATTTTACCAATATGTCAATGAACGTGGCGAATCGCCACCGATAAGTATTTATCAGCGCAACTCGTGCAGTACTCTGAAACAACTTATTTATTGTCTCGAGGAACTGCCTCGTGGAGAATATCGGAGTCGAACCGATGACCTCTTGCGTGCAAGGCAAGCGCTCTAGCCAGCTGAGCTAATCCCCCATTTCTTTTAGTTATGAGTTATTAGTCGTTAGTTATTAGTTGGTGTGAGTTTAACTTAAAACTTAGCACTCAACACGTAAAACCAAATTCCTCAACTTCTAAAATTTCCTTATCCTAATCTCTTAAAATTGTAGTCTCGGGCAGACTCGAACTGCCGACCTCTACATTATCAGTGTAGCGCTCTAACCAGCTGAGCTACGAGACTGTCTTAGACAGCTTAGATATCAATATCAAACATCTAAAAATTCTCTTTTTAAGATCTTAGTCTATTTTTTAAAATTAACAGCAAAGAGTAAAATATACCTCTATTGTAACTCACCATCTTTCTCTAGAAAGGAGGTGTTCCAGCCGCACCTTCCGGTACGGCTACCTTGTTACGACTTAGCCCTAGTTACCAGTTTTACCCTAGGCAGCTCCTTGCGGTAACCGACTTCAGGCACCCCCAGCTTCCATGGCTTGACGGGCGGTGTGTACAAGGCCCGGGAACGTATTCACCGGATCATGGCTGATATCCGATTACTAGCGATTCCAGCTTCACGGAGTCGAGTTGCAGACTCCGATCCGAACTGTGATATGGTTTATAGATTCGCTCCAACTCGCGTTGTGGCTGCTCATTGTCCATACCATTGTAGCACGTGTGTAGCCCAGGACGTAAGGGCCGTGATGATTTGACGTCATCCCCACCTTCCTCACGGTTTGCACCGGCAGTCTCGCTAGAGTCCTCAGCTTTACCTGCTAGCAACTAACGATAGGGGTTGCGCTCGTTATAGGACTTAACCTGACACCTCACGGCACGAGCTGACGACAACCATGCAGCACCTTGTAAAGTGTCCGAAGAAAAAGGTATCTCTACCCCTGTCACTCTACATTTAAGCCCTGGTAAGGTTCCTCGCGTATCATCGAATTAAACCACATGCTCCACCGCTTGTGCGGGCCCCCGTCAATTCCTTTGAGTTTCAATCTTGCGATCGTACTCCCCAGGTGGGACACTTATCACTTTCGCTTAGTCACTGAGACAAATCCCAACAACTAGTGTCCATCGTTTACGGCGTGGACTACCAGGGTATCTAATCCTGTTCGCTCCCCACGCTTTCGTCCATGAGCGTCAGTATATACGTAGTAGACTGCCTTCGCAATCGGTATTCTAAGTAATATCTATGCATTTCACCGCTACACTACTTATTCTATCTACTTCCGTATAACTCAAGTCAACCAGTATCAAAGGCAGTTCCATAGTTAAGCTATGGGATTTCACCTCTGACTTAATTGACCGCCTGCGGACCCTTTAAACCCAATGATTCCGGATAACGCTTGCACCCTCCGTATTACCGCGGCTGCTGGCACGGAGTTAGCCGGTGCTTATTCTTACAGTACCGTCAAGGCCGTACACGTACGACTGTTTCTTCCTGTATAAAAGCAGTTTACAACCCATAGGGCAGTCTTCCTGCACGCGGCATGGCTGGTTCAGAGTTGCCTCCATTGACCAATATTCCTCACTGCTGCCTCCCGTAGGAGTCTGGTCCGTGTCTCAGTACCAGTGTGGGGGATAATCCTCTCAGACCCCCTACCTATCGTCGCCATGGTAAGCCGTTACCTTACCATCTAGCTAATAGGACGCATAGTCATCTTGTACCAATAAATCTTTAATAAAATAGCGATGCCACTACTCTACATTATGGAGTATTAATCTTCATTTCTAAAGGCTATCCTCCTGTACAAGGCAGATTCTATACGCGTTACGCACCCGTTCGCCGGTCGTCAGCAAAAAAGCAAGCTTTCCCCTGTTACCCCTCGACTTGCATGTGTTAAGCCTGCCGCTAGCGTTCATCCTGAGCCAGGATCAAACTCTTCATTGTATAATCTTTAATATTATAAATGTTAAGTTCCAAAAGAATTTTATAACTTCGTAGAAGTTATGGTTATTCTACTCTTTAATTACGCTGTCAATTTCAATATTTTCAATGAACTTGTGGCGAGTCATCAATGACAAGTTTTTACTTATCTTACGACTCTTCCTCTTGTAGAAACACTAGACTCGAACTAGTAACTTATCGCCTTCCAAAATTTCTGTGATCGTATCGCTTTCTAAAAGCGGATGCAAAACTACAAACTCTTTTTTAATCTGACAAAACTTTTTTAAAGTTTTTTTTCGTTTGTTTCACTGCACTATTTATATGAACTATTCCCTTAAAAATCGGACTGCAAAGATACTCACTTTATTTCTTATCAAACAAGAAAAATTTAAACTATTTTTTAACCTTTTCTTTAAATATCTTAAACCCTATTTTAATGAACTCTTACTAACTTCATAGCTTACCGCTGCTCCGTTTGCGGGTGCAAATATAGATACCTTTTTCTTTACAACAATGACTTTTTTTATCTTTTTTT
>NZ_JAZDVY010000014.1:0-48800 GCF_036350695.1 Tenacibaculum sp. FZY0031 | reverse complement strand
CAAGTAACGACTTACCAGAACCAGAAGATGGTATGGTAGGAGGTGATGTTACCGGAGGTGGCGGTGATATTGCAGAAAATGATACCTCAGGAACCCTTATAGTAACAAGCCCTGTAGAAGATGCTGATGGAAATACTTATACAGAAGCACAAATTAGAGCGAATAATATTAATAGAGCTTTAGATAATACCTTATCACCTTCAGATTTGCACTATTTATCAGACAGTAATAATTCAACCCTTACTATAGAGGTAGAGTCCTTTTTATTTGAAAATACCTCTCCAGAAGCTAAAGTTTTTGCCATGGGAGCTATTAAAAATAAGTCTATAAAATATATTAAAGAAAATTTTAATCTTACTCTAAAATCTCCTTTCAATGTAAATATGACTCAGGTGCTCGACTCCATAATACTACCTACAGTAACCCCAGAAAATAAAATCGCTGCCGAAAAGTTCAAATGTATTTATGATAAAGTAACAAAATCACCTAAGTTTAAAGACTTATTTATTGACCTTTTTGGAACAAATAAAGATATTAATATAACATTTGAAATTGCAGATGATTTTGTAACAAAACCAGACGGAACACAAACAAACGGAAATTGTATATTAGAAAACTATTTATTAAATACAGATGGTTCTCTTAAAAGAGCTAATGCAAAAATTAAGATAAACAAAAATAAACTTACTGCTACAAGCATGCAACTCTCTAATATTTTAATGGCTAAAACCATTGTACACGAAGGTATCCATGCTTTTTTAAGTGTTAAAAGAAAAGATTGTAATGCTGGCATAACAATTGATTATTTAAATAATTTAGAGTTCAAAGAACTTATAGAAGAATATTATGACGGTACTTGCGCTACCAAACAAGAACAACATGAATTTATGTTTGATTATATGGTGCCAACATTATCAAAAATTTTTACTGAGGTTAGAGACGATTTAATACCACAAAGTAATATTGATTATGTATCTGATTATAATTTTTATAATATTTCTCAAACCTTAAATGGTCCTTTGAGCAGTGACCATCCTTGGAGCTGGATTGAATTTTTTAATAATATTTCCTTAATGGGATTACATGATACAGAATCTTTTTTAAAAGAAGTAAAAAATAATGATGTGAAGTATTTTATATACCAGCAGTATAATTCTATAAGTAGAAACTTCACAAAAAACTGTAACAACTAGAATTATGAAAAAAATAATCTATGTAATTGTTTTCCTATTAAATTACAGCAATATTTTTAGTCAGAATATTGAAAAAATAAACAATAATAATATTGCTTTTATTTATTTCGATAAAGAAGATGATAATTTTAAGAAAACAAAAGATGTTTTTATTGTCGGAAAAATTAAAGAATATGGAGAAAAGTATAACTATCTCTTTTTGAATCGATATAAGAAACATATAGAAATTAGCTTTATACATAATAAATACAAAGATTTTGATAGTTTTGACAATAAAGAAGAGATGCTGAGTTTTAAATTATGTAAGAGTTTTTTAAAAAACAACAAAGATATTATTATTAATAACGAGACAATTAAAAAAATAGGACTGAAAGGGCTCTATGACATAATTTTAGATAAACAAAAAGTTTTTTTGATAGATAAAAGCGAGATAGAAAACAATTTGATTCTTGTAAAAGAAGTTTATCTTTTGGATCTTAACAGTGAAGAATAAGAAAAAAATGTATTGTAAATTGTAAAGGCACAGAGTTAACCAATACCTCAAATACTTACTTTCATAGTTTAACAAAAAACTTACCCTAACTAATTATGAAAATACAATATTTGAAAAGTCAAAACAGAAAATAAATAAGTATTACGATTCAAAAGGTAAACTTAAGTCAGAATTAATAACAGCTTAAGGTAAAGGACTATCGGAAAAAGAATGGAATGACTTAGGTGAACTTATAAAACACAAAATGTATGACAAAAAAGGTAAACTAATAAAAGAAAACATTTATAAGAAAAGACCCTGATATTTTTGTAAAAACGTCAAGGCCTTTTCAGTAAAACATCAAGACGTTTTTTTAAAAAACGTATTAACTCAAAATATCAACTCTGTTCCTGTAATTAATTACCTACAAAAAAACCTCACTGTTACAGTGAGGTTTTTTTAAATATATTACTAAGAATTAATTAAAAAAAGTTTTAAGCATTTAAAACTTCTCCTACTTTATCAGCAGCCTCTTGGAACTCAGTAGCTGAGATAATTTCCATTCCGCTGTTGTCAATTAATTCTTTTGCTTCTTTAGCGTTTGTTCCTTGCAAACGACAAATAATAGGTACATTAATTTTGTCTCCCATATTTTTATAAGCATCTACAACACCTTGAGCAACACGATCACAACGAACGATTCCTCCAAAAATGTTTACCAAAATAGCTTTTACATTAGGATCTTTTAAAATGATTCCGAAAGCTGTTTCAACACGTTGTGCATCTGCAGTACCTCCAACATCTAAGAAGTTAGCTGGATCACCACCTGCTTGCTTAATTAAATCCATAGTTCCCATTGCTAAACCAGCTCCGTTAACCATACACCCAACGTTACCATCTAAATCTACATAGTTTAATCCTGCAGCTTTAGCCTCTACCTCAATAGGGTTTTCTTCACGTAAATCACGCATTGCTGCATAATCTTTATGACGGTATAATGCATTCTCATCTAACGATACTTTAGCATCTACAGCCATAATTTTATCATCAGATGTTTTTAATACTGGGTTAATTTCAAACATCGAAGAATCAGACTTGATGTATGCAGTATATAAAGCAGTAACAAACTTTACCATTTCTTTTAAAGCCCCACCGCTTAAACCTAAGTTAAAAGCAATTTTACGAGCTTGGAAAGGTAATAATCCTGTTCCTGGATCAATTTCTTCTGTAAAAATTAAATGTGGAGTTTCTTCTGCCACAGTTTCAATATCCATACCTCCTTCAGTAGAGTACATGATCATGTTTCTACCCGTAGCACGGTTTAATAAAACTGACATATAAAATTCATCTGGCTCACTGTCACCAGGATAATATACATCCTCAGCAATTAACACTTGGTTAACTAACTTACCTTCTGCTGAAGTTTGAGGAGTTATTAACATCATTCCTAAAATGTCATCAGCAATACTTTTTACCTCATCTAAGTTTTTAGCTAACTTAACACCACCACCTTTTCCACGACCACCTGCGTGTACTTGAGCCTTAATTACGTGCCAACCAGTACCTGTTTCTTCTGTTAATTTCTTCGCTGCTTCCACAGCCTCTTCTGGAGTATTTGCAACAATTCCACGTTGAATACGAACGCCAAAACTGCTTAATATTTCTTTACCTTGATATTCGTGTAAGTTCATTAGATATGAATTTTTAAAGTCGAACAAAAATACAAATTCAATTTATAATACCTTATAAATTGTACTTTAATTTATGATTAAAATCAATTTTATTTAATTTCCAATTTTACATTTTTTTAACATTTAAACGTGTCACATTCTTTTTTTTAACAGGTCTTTACCGTAATTAACATGATTTTGTGATTTATTAATCCAAATCATAATAATTTAGCCCAACAACTAATACTATATCTCAATCAACTATGCTTAAAGTTTTAGCATTTATTACAACCTGTTTCTTCTTTATTGGAGTTTCAACTGCCCAAACTATAAATCAACACAGAAAAAAACTAAACGTAACACGCGTAGATATTCCTCCAAAAATTGACGGAAAATTAGACGATGCTGCTTGGAAAAATGTTCCTGCTGCAAAAGACTTTGTAATGATGCGTCCCGACAATGGAAAAGCAGAACCCAACACTCATAAAACAGTAGTTAAATTAGTATACGATGATAATGCTATTTACATCAGCGCTAAAATGTACGACCCAGAACCATCTAAAATACCTGCGGAGTTTACCAACAGAGACAATATTGGTAACAGTGATTTCTTTTTAATAACTATTAACCCTAATGATGACGGACAAAACCCTTTTGAGTTTATAGTAACCAGTTCAGGAGCCCAAGCAGACTCAAAAGTATCTAACGGAAATGAAGATTTTAACTGGAGTGCTGTATGGGACAGCGATTTTAGTATTAATGAAGACTCTTGGATTGTAGAAATGAAAATTCCTTATAGGGCTTTGCGTTTTGCGAATGTTCCGGTTCAATCGTGGGGAATCAATTATCACAGAAAAGTACTAAACTTAAATGCTCAATTCACGTGGAATCATATTGATAATCAACAAGGAAACTGGACGCAATATGATGGTTTGTATGAAAACTTCACCAATATAAAACCTCCTACCCGATTAAACTTTTATCCGTACGCATCGGCAACTACTACCACTAAAGATGGTAATACTGACTTTGACTGGAGTGTAGGTATGGATGTAAAATATGGAATCACCGAGAACTTTACCTTAGACGCTACTTTAATTCCTGATTTCAGTCAAGTAGGTTTTGACAATGTTACCTTAAACTTGGGCCCTTTTGAACAGCAATTTACAGAACAACGTCAGTTTTTTACTGAAGGAACTGAGCTATTTAGTAAGGGACGTTTATTTTACTCCAGAAGAATTGGTGGTAGGCCAATAGATCAATTTTCTGGTGAACGAAAAGACGATGATGAGTTTGTTGATGGTAAAAAAGTAAATGATGAAGTTATAGATGTTCCTGATAAAGTTCAAATGTTAAACGCTATAAAAATTTCAGGAAGAACCAAAGGAGGTTTAGGAGTAGGTTTCTTTAATGCCATTACCGAAAAAACAGAAGCTACGGTTGAGAGAACTGAGCAAACAATTAATGGTTTAGATACCCTTAGCAATGTGAGTACATACAAAACCACGGTTAATCCATTTTCTAACTATAATATTATGGTACTAGATCAACAGTTTAACAAAAACTCATCTATTACCTTAATTAACACCAACGTAACTCGTGACGGACGATTTAGAGACGCAAATGTTACTGGATTGCTATGGCATGTTGAAGATAAAAAAAGCCGGTATAATATCGACGGAAGTTTTAAAATGAGTAACATTTCTGACGACGAAGATGACCCAAATACAGGATATGCTTTTGATACCAGTATTGGTAAACAATCAGGAAATTGGCGAGGAGAAATTGGGTACAATTTTGAAAACAAAGACTATAACCCTAATGATATGGGGATTCTTTTTAGTAACAATGAACAAACTATTTACGGTTTTGTTGGTTATCGATTGTTAAAACCTAAAGGTATATTCAACAACTACGGAGCTAATATATATTATAATTTTAACTTCTTACACAATCCAGGAACCTATGTAGGTACCAATACTGGTTTGTCTTTTTGGGCCGATACCAAAAACCGATTTAGCTTTGGAGGTAACTTAAATTACAGTACCGAAAGAAAGGACTTTTTTGAACCAAGACAAGGAACTACTAGCGGTATTTACTTTAACAGACCAGAAAGATTAAACATTAATCATTGGGGATCGACTGATTATAGAAAAAAGTTTGCAATAGACTATGATTGGTACTATACCTTTTATAACAACAACCCTAAAGAAGACTATGGCTTTAGGTTTTCACCTAGATACCGTTTTACCAACAAGTTTTCTTTAATTTATGGTTTTAGGTATGGTAAAACTAATAATGGTCAAGGCTATGTTACAAAAGTGGATGAAGATGATGTGCAAGAAAAACCTTCATTAGCCCCGTTAAAAGATCATATTATTTTCGGACAACGAGATTGGGCTACCTACGACAATTCTTTAACCGGAAAATATACCTTTAGTACAAAATCGGCAGTATCATTATCATTCAGGCATAATTGGAGTAAAGTTCCGTACCAAGGAAAGTATTTTAGCTTAAATGAAGAAAACGGAGAACTTACGAAGAACAACTACCAAGGTGACCACGATAAAAACTTTAATAGTTGGAATTTAGATATGAACTACCAATGGCAATTTGCTCCAGGGAGTCAATTGATTTTTTTCTACAGAAACTCTATAAGACCAGATCACGATTTTGCCCCTGCAACAATTAATTTTAAAAACAACATCTCAAAACTTTTTGATCAAAGTATGCAACATAGGTTTTCTGTTCGATTGGTTTACTTTATCGATTACAACAACATTAAAAACATAATTTAAATACACGTTTATGTATTGTTTGAAATCAGGTAAGCATTAAAGCGTATCTGATTTCTTTTTTATACATTCGTTACTTAGAAAATAACACTATGATTGTTGCTAAAAACATCCACAAACATTACGGAGAGGTAGAAATTTTAAAAGGCGTTGACCTTCATATAAAAAAAGGAGAAATCGTCGCTATTGTTGGTCCTTCAGGAGCAGGAAAAACAACCTTACTGCAAATTTTAGGAACCTTAGATAAACCATTAAAAGATCAGAGCTACGAATTATTGGTCGATGGTGTTTCTATCAAAGATTTAAACGACACCAAAGTTTCTGCTTTCCGAAATAAACACATCGGATTCATTTTTCAATTTCATCAATTATTACCAGAATTTACAGCCTTAGAAAACGTTTGTATTCCTGCCTTTATCGGAGGAAAAGGAAAAGTAGAAACCGAAAAAAGAGCCAAAGAATTACTAGCCTTTTTAGGATTATCGCATAGAGAAAATCATAAACCTAACGAGCTTTCTGGAGGAGAGCAACAACGTGTTGCTGTTGCCAGAGCTTTAATTAACGAACCTTCTGTTATTTTTGCTGATGAACCTTCAGGAAACCTAGATTCTACTTCTGCTAAAAACTTACATGAGTTGTTTTTTAAGCTACGTGATGAGTTTGGACAAACGTTTGTATTAGTTACACACAACAAAGAATTAGCAAAAATGGCTGATAGAACGCTTACAATGAAAGACGGAATTATTGTTGAATAATGTAACTATTTAAAGTTTCTTGCTACTAATTAATAAATCACTCCCATGAAAGAAACTTTTCAAGAACTTGTTACTTATTTAAGAAATCCTGTTTTAGAAGAAGATACCAACCAAGATATTTAGTATCGTTTTCAAAAATTCTTTCACCTCCTTTTTATAAGCATTATTACAGGTGCAATATTATCATCTCTTTTTCTTCTTATTCAGGAATTAGGTTTGATCAATATGAATGAACATGCTATGGAAGAATTACTAAAAACGCATAGCAAATGGTTTATCGCGTTTCTTACCATTATTTTAGCTCCTTTGTTTGAAGAGTTATTTTTTAGAGCACCAATCACCTTATTTCATGGTAAAAAAACTTTTAAAATAGCCTTTTATGTATTTGCGCTACTTTTTGGTTTGGTACATTTAACTAACTTTACTATTACCACCAATGTACTATTATTGGCTCCAATATTAGTAGCTCCACAAACTATATTAGGTGGTTATTTAGGGTTTATCAGAGTTCGTTTTGGTTTACAATGGAGCATCTTATTACACGCTTGTTACAATGCTTTCTTTGTTTTGCTTAGTTTTGCAGGAGATTTAGCATAAAATGAACAAAAAGGAGCTTAAAGAATTTTTAGACGAAAAAGTAATACAATACAATCATCCAGGTTTTATTGATAGTGACCCTATTCAAATTCCACACCAATTTTCGGTCAAAGAAGATATTGAAATCGCTGGTTTTTTAGCTGCAACCATTGCCTGGGGAAATCGTAAAATGATTATTAACAACTCCCATAAAATGATGGATTTAATGGGGAACGCTCCGTACGATTTTGTTCTCAATCATTCTGAAGAAGACTTGGCTACTTTTGACGGGTTTGTACATCGAACATTTAATGCAGATGATTTTAAACTCTTTGTTCAATCGTTAAAAAACATCTACCAAAATCATGGTGGCTTAGAAGTTGTTTTACAGCCAAAGGGTAATGCCGATAATTATCAGCATGCTATTCATCATTTTAAACAAGTTTTTTTTGAAGTTCCACACCAACCAAGAACCTTAAAACATGTTTCTGATCCACTAAAAGGTTCTGCATCTAAAAGAATTAATATGTTTTTACGTTGGATGGTGCGTAATAATACTACTGGAGTCGATTTAGGTATATGGAAAACACACTCACCAGCACATTTACATTGTCCGCTAGATGTTCATACAGGAAATATTGCTAGAAAACTAAAAATACTCACTCGAAAACAAAATGATTGGAAAGCGATTCAGGAACTTGACCTAACTTTAAGAAAATTTGATAAAAAAGACCCTGTTAAATATGATTTTGCTTTATTTGGCCTAGGTGTTTTTGAAAAGTTTTGATATTTTTAACTTTCTAAGCAACCTATCACGATGAAAAAAATTATAATATTAATAACTTTTTTATATGCAATTAAAAGCACTTCTCAAGACAGTAGAATTCCTTTAGACACTATCGTTACTACTTCTAATTCTGTTACTATAAATGGTAGAAAAATACAATATAAAGCACAAACAGGAACCCAACCTGTGTTTGATGCTAACGGAGTAACTAAAGCAACCCTTTTTTATACTTATTATTACAGGACAGATAATACCGATAGAGAGAAAAGACCTTTAATTATGTCTTTTAACGGTGGGCCTGGTTCAGCTTCTGTTTGGATGCATATTGCTTATACGGGTCCTAAAATTTTAAAAATTGATGAAGAAGGTAATCCTATACAACCTTACGGAATAAAAGACAACCCCTACTCTATTTTAGATATAGCTGATATAATTTTTATCAATCCTGTAAACACAGCTTATTCAAGGCCAATAGTAGCACCTAAAAAGAAAGTAGACAAAGATTATTTCTTCGGAGTGAATGCTGATGCAAAATATTTAGCGGACTGGTTAAGTGTATTTGTCTCCCGTAATAACAGGTGGAATTCTCCTAAATACATTATTGGTGAAAGCTATGGTGGTACTCGTGTTATGCAACTTGCATACGAGCTGCAAAACAATCAATGGATGTATCTTAATGGAGTAATTATGGTTTCTCCAGCCGATTATCAATTGCTAAGAACTAAAAGTTCGGAAGACTATGCTATTAATTTCCCTTACTTTACTGCAGCTGCTTGGTACCATAAAATGCTTCCTCTAAAACTACAACAAAAAGATTTATTAGATATTTTACCTGAAACCGAACAATTTGCTATTAACACTCTGCTCCCTGCATTAGCTAAAGGAGGGTATATTAGTGAACCAGAAAAAAACAGTGTTGCTGAGAAAATGTCTTATTACTCAGGGATAAAAAAAGAGGTGATTTTAAAACATAATTTAGAGGTTCCTAATAGCTATTTTTGGAAAGAATTATTAAGAGATACTTCTGGAAAAACCATCGGACGTTTAGACAGTAGATATCTTGGTATTGATAAAAGAGAAACTGGAAACTCTCCAGATTATAGTCCTGAATTAGTTTCTTGGCTTCATTCTTTTACCCCTGCAATTAATTACTATATCCAAAATGTATTAAACTTTAAGACCGATGTAAAATACAATATGTTCGGCTCTGTTCAACCATGGGACTTTAGTAATAATAATGCTCGTGAAAATTTACGAAAAGCAATGGCTCAAAACCCTTATTTAAAAGTGTTAGTTCAATCGGGTTATTATGATGGAGCAACTACCTATTCTGCTGCCAAATATACTATAGGAAAGATAGACCCCAGTGGTAAATTTAAAAACAGGTTTTCTTTTAAAGGCTATAGAAGTGGGCACATGATGTACCTTAGAAAAGAAGATTTAGAAAAAGCTAATGACGATCTACGTGAATTTATTAAAAATAGCTCAAAAAATATAGGTTCTGCAAAATACGAATAATACCAACTATAATACTTTTATTTTTTTACTTTCATGAAAAATGACCTTGCTAATATGATGTCTCTAGATATTTATATATCAAGTTTAGACAAAGAAGAATATACCAAAATTACTGATGACCTTAAACCTATGCCCCAAAAAAGTGTCAACCTTTTAAGCTGGGGAGTCCACGATTTGGTTACAGAAAAAGAACTATACAATGATTTAAAACTCATAAAAACATTTTCTCAAAATTTCAACTGGAAAAACAATATCGCAACTATAGTAAAAGAAAACAATTATGAATCTTTAGTTCTTACTGATGTTCAAAAAAAGATAATGTGGGTAAGCGACGGTTTTACAAAAATGACAGGCTATCAAAAAGAATTTGCACTGAACAAAACCCCACATTTTTTACAAGGAGAAAAAACCAAGGATACTACTAAAAAAAGAATTCAATCAAAACTTTTAAAAGGAAAACCATTTAAAGATGTAATTATCAATTACAGAAAAGACAAATCTACCTACAAATGTGCGTTGTACATTATTCCGCTATATAATAACGAAAGTCTGAAAATCACACATTTTTTAGCTTTAGAAAAAGAAGTCGTTTAACCGTTCGATAAATGCAACTATTTATTCACTACTTTTTACATTTTGGCTTTCCAATAATTATAGCCTATTTATTTTTTAGAAAAAATTGGAAAAAAGTTGCGCTATTACTACTCGCTACCATGTTAGTGGATGTAGACCATTTATTAGTGACCCCTATATTTGACCCAAATCGATGCAGTTTTGGTTTTCATGTACTCCACTCCTACTACGCAATAATAGTGTATGCTCTTTTGCTCTTTTTAAAAAGACCTTATAACATCATAGGTTTAGGACTATTACTTCACATGCTAACCGATTTTATCGACTGTTTATTTATGTACAACGCATGTAATTCTTGCCTAGAAAATGCTCCCGCTAGAAAACTATTAGAAGCAATAAGCAAATTATTTTTTTAACTGTAAATCACAATACCAAAAACTTCTATCATAGTTTTTAGTGGTACCTTCCTCTGTTTTCTTGGTTTTCTTTGAATCTTGATAACAATTGTCATCATCATTTTTATGCAAAGTATACGATTTCAACACCTTCTCTCCTATGTCAAACTCCACAGGTTTCTTAAAAATAGGTCCGTCATAACAAAACGTATGGAACTCTCCATTTTCTCCACAAACATCAATTCCATCAGGAAGTTCATTAATAAAGTCTTCATCAATCACCCTCCCTACAAACTCTTTTCCTAACAATTTTGCATTCACACAAACGGTAATGGTTTTAAAACCTAAAGCTAAAAACTCACGAAGTAATTCCTTTGTATCTTGTTTCCATAACGGATACACACCTGTAATCCCAACCTCTTGTAGCTTCGAATCGCGATATGCTCTCAAGTCTTCCAAGAAAATATCTCCAAAAATACCATTTACAAGTCCTGCTTCTTTTAACTCAGCTGTTTTCTCTTTCATTCTTTGGTTATACAAGTCCATCGTAACCTCAGCCGGAAAGTATATTTTTTCTAATGGAATACCTATGCTTTTAGCCTGTGCATCTAGCAAATCCTCATGCAAGCCATGCATTGAAACACGCTGGTAATCTTGATTTACATTCGTAATCAATTTTTGTACATCGTACTCTTTTTCTTGCTGTATTTTATACAATGCTAACGATGAGTCTTTTCCTGAACTCCAATTAAAATAGGCTTTTTTCATGTGGCAAATATGCATAAAAAAACCTGCATTTTGCAGGTTTGATTTTATTTCCTCTTTTGATTTAAAGGAACTGGTCTTTCTTGTTTTACTACTGGTTTTCCATGCAAATCAAAATCACCTGCATCAAAAATCTCAATATCGATAAACTCTCCTAGTTTGATATAATACTCACGAGCATCTACAATGACATCGTTATCTACATCTGGTGAATCAAATTCGGTACGTCCGTAATAGTACTCTCCATCTTTTCTATCGAATAAACATTTGAACGTCTTTCCTATTTTCTCTTGATTCAATTCCCAAGAAATTTGCGACTGCACTTCCATTATTTCGTTTACACGTCTGAATTTTACATCCGCTGGCACATCATCTTCTAAAGCATAAGCTCCTGTATTCTCTTCATGCGAATATTCAAAAGCTCCTAAACGTTCAAAACGCATCTCCTCTACCCAATCTTTCATTTCTTGGAATTGCTCTTCAGTTTCTCCGGGATACCCAACAATTAATGTTGTGCGGATTGCCATATTTGGCACTGCCTCGCGGAATTTATGAATCAATGCCGTCGTTTTTTCATGTGTTGTACCACGCTTCATCGATTTTAAAATCTCGGTATTGATATGCTGTAACGGAATGTCTAAATAATTACAAACCTTTGGTTCGTTTTTCATCACTTCCAATACATCCATCGGAAAACCTGTTGGAAAAGCATAATGCAAACGAATCCACTCTATACCATCAACTTTTGCCAATTCCTTTAATAAATCGGCTAACGCACGTTTTTTATAGATATCTAATCCGTAATAAGTTAAGTCTTGCGCGATTAACATGATTTCTTTAATCCCTTTTTCTGCCAATTTCGTTGCTTCAGTAACCAAATTTTCAATTGGTGTCGATTGATGCTTTCCACGCATTAACGGAATGGCACAAAATGAGCACGGACGATCACATCCTTCTGCAATCTTTAAATAGGCATAATGCTCTGGAGTCGTGGTTAAACGCTCACCGATTAACTCATGCTTATAATCTGCTTCTAAAACTTTTAACAAATTTGGTAAATCATGTGTCCCAAAATACTGATCTACATTGGTAATTTCAGCCTCTAAATCTGGCTTATAACGCTCGCTTAAACAACCCGTAACAAACACTTTGTCTACTTCACCTTCTTCTTTCTTTTGTGCGTAGTGTAAAATAGTCTCTACACTTTCTTCTTTGGCTTTGCCAATAAAGCCACAGGTGTTGATAACTACAATATTTCCATCGTCATTTTCATCTTCATGAACCACTTCTTTACCATTGGCTTTTAACTGCCCCATTAACACTTCACTATCGTAAACGTTTTTTGAGCAACCTAAAGTAACTACATTGATTTTGTTCTGTTTTGTTGTTTTAGTACGCATATTCTTGAAAAATTCGGAGTGCAAATATACGCTTTAATTCAGCTTTTTAGCTAGTTTATGTCCTTAAAAATTAGTTTGATTCTTATCCTTGTTTTCGGTAACTTCGTTATTAGAGAACATACCTTTAAAAACTAAATTAATCGCTATCAAACACTAATGACTGAACTCAAAAGATTACTATACGACTTAATCGGACTTACGGAAAATGAGTTTCAAACATTTTATAATCAATTAGAAAAAAAAGAATACAAAGCAAAAACATTAGTTATTAAAGAAGGAAAATGTGCTAAGGATTTATACTTTATAGCATCTGGACTCTTTAGAACATTTAAGTATATAGAAGACAAAGAGTTTACTACTTATTTTGCCTGTGATAAACAGTTTATAACGATTTTTGATAGTTTTATATACCAAACCCCTTCTCACGAATTTTTAGAAGTTCTTGAAGATAGTATTGCATATAAAATCTCTTTTGAGAGTTTATCTCACTTATATAAAGAATCTCCCAATTTTGAGAAGTTTGGAAGGGTCTTAGCCGAGAGAAATCATCTTTGTGCACAACAAAGAGCGTTAACTATGCAAACAAAATCGGCTAAGAAAAAGTATTTAGATTTTATAAAGACCTACGATAAAAAAATTGTGTTAAGAGCTCCTCAATACCAAATCGCAAGTTTTCTTGGTATAGCTGCTGAGTCACTCAGTAGAATTCGAAAAGAAGTTGTTATTTCCTAACATTTGTCAAGATAAAAATAGTTTCCTCTCATTTTCTTTGTTTTTATAAACCATAAAATAAATACAATGAAAATCGTATCGATAGCAAAATATGCTATTCTCTTGTGCTTGGCTATTTTTATTGCTAGTGTTGCTTTTAAATCTTGTTCAATTAGCCCTGAAGCTTGGTCTCCAGCACCTCCTCCAAAATTAGAAGGTGTACTCCTTGAAAATGAACTACTCAGTTCTACCAAACACATCAACTTAGACGGTTGGTATGGCCCTGAGGACATTGCAGTAGATAATCAAGGAAATCTATATTGCGGAGTTCATATTTCTGAAACAGATTTTTCAAATGGTCGAATTTTAAAAATTGACACATCGGGAAAAGTTTCTGTCTTTTGTAATACGGAATCTTGGGTTGCTGGTTTACATTTTGACAGCAATCAAAATCTAATTGCTTGTGACTTAGAAAGAGGGTTGATTAGTGTAGATAAAAAAGGAAAAATTACCACTTTAGCAAGTGAAGATGAAAACGGGAACAAGTTTCTTATCCCCAATGATGTAGACATTGCTTCTGATGGAACTATTTACTTTACCAATACTTCTTCTAAAATTCCTTTTAGCAGAACACATATTTGGAAACTTTTAATGGAAGCGAAACCCGATGGAGGTCTTTATCGTTACAATCCGAAAACTAAAGAAGTAAAAACACTTATAGAGGGTACTTATTTTGGAAACGGTGTTGCGGTTTCTCAAAAGGATGACTTTGTGTTAATGGTAGATTTAGCTAAATATAGAATTCTTAGATACTGGTTAAAAGGTAGTAATAAAGGAACAACAGATATTTTTCTTGACAACCTACCTGGTTTTCCTAATGGAGTCTCTAGAAGAACCGATGGTAGTTTTTGGCTTGGTTTTTCAACTAAAAGAGATCCTTCTTTAGATGCAATACATTCTAAACCCCTTGTAAAAAAGTTAGTATATGGTCTTCCTCTATTTTTACAACCTAAAGTAGCTCGCTATGGAATGATTATGCATGTGAGTGCTGATGGAGAGATGTTAAAAACTTATTATGACACGACTGGTAAAGTTGTGTCAGAAGCTAGTTCTGTTGAAGAGCATGATGGATATCTTTATCTCGGCGGAGATGTGTCTGGTTATATTGGAAAATACAAATTAGAGAATTAAAATAAAAACTCCCGAATTGGGAGTTTTTATTTTATATGTAGTCCTATTAATGATAATTAACTGGAGTCTTTCTTGCTTTCGTTAGTTGTTCAAAAGCATACCCTAGCTGCAATAATTCTTTTTCAGTAAAAGGCTTCCCTATAAACGTTAAACTAACAGGTTCTCCAGAGTTTTTATATCCCATAGGAACTGTTAATGTCGGATACTTCGCTACTGCTGCTATACCAGAATGATAATTATTAATTGATAGAATACCATCTAAATTTTGGGCTTTTAAAGCTAGTAAAAATTTCTTTCCATTATAACTTAGACTATCTTTTACTACCTCTAACTGAGCTAAACTAGTCGTATCTTTTATTATTCCTTCAAATAGCTGTTGTCCGTAAGGAGCTCTTTTTGTAGTATCTTTTTTATTAAACTCAACCACATCTTGTATATTTTTCACTGTTAGCTTTTTGTTTCCGTAAGTAGTTAAGTATTTCGGTAAATCATGTTTCATATCTATATTTAGCAGCGTAATAAATCCATCAAACGAAATTTCTGGTGGTGTTATCTCTATAATTTCAGCCCCAGCTTCTTGTAACTTTTCTACACTTGCTTTATAAATAGAATCTGTTAAAATCGATTTTAATACTCCTATTCTTTTTCCTTGGATTGTGTAGCTTTCATTAAGTAATTCTTTAGGTTTAAAATCTTCTATTTCTAAAGAAGCAGCATCTTCATTATCTTTCCCTAGCATTGCTTCAAATAAAATAACATTGTCTACGACACTTTTAGTCATCGGACCTGGAGTATCTAACGTACTTGAAATCGGAACAATTCCTGAGCGACTTAAAACACCAATTGTCGGTTTTAACCCAACTACTGAGTTTTGACTTGATGGTGAAGTTATAGACCCTGCTGTTTCTGTACCTACAGCAGCTACGGCATAGTTTGCTGCAACAGAAACTCCACTTCCTGAGCTTGAGCCTCCTGTTTCAAAAATTTTTCTCCCATAAGGATTCAAGGTTTGTCCTCCAGTAGCACTATACCCTAACGGGCAATCTTCACAAAAGAAATACGCCCATTCACTTAAGTTTACTTTTCCTAAAATTAATGCTCCTGCTTTTTTTAATTTTTTGACGATAAAAGCATCTTTACCCGTTGAGTTATCTTGTAAAGCTACGGCTCCAGCAGTCGTTGTCATTCCTGCGGCATCAATATTATCCTTTATCAAAATAGGAATTCCACTAAGCGAATATTCATCAACCTCTTTAGCTTCTTTATCTTTTGCTCTCGCTTCTTCTAAAACCTTTGGGTTTAGTGATATGATTGCATTCAAATACTTGGTACTATCACTTTCATATTTTCGAATTCTATATAAATAGAATAATGTTAGTTTTTCGTAGGTGAGTTTCTTTTCTGCAATGCTTTTTTGAAGGATTGGAATCTCTTTTTCTAAAATTAATGGTTTTAATTGTTGATATTCTTCTTCAGAAAAATCTGACAATTCCTTTTCAAAAGGTTTGAATTCTTTATTTAAATCTAAAAAATGAGACTGTAGTAGTTTAAACTGCATTCTCTTCTTTTCATGCTTTTGCTGTGCTTCTATTTCTGAAGATTCATCGTACTTTTTAAAGTACAATTTACTGGATGTTTGCTTGCATGAATTAATGAATAAAACAATTAATAGTAGTAGTAGTATTTTTCTCATGGAGTCAAGTATTTGATACTCAAATGTAATTATAAAAAACGAAAAGTTTCATTTACTTTCAAAAGAAGCTTTCTCTTATGTGAATTCAAATAACTTGCGGTTTACTAACTTTTACTTAGAGTAGTTGTTTACTACAAAATCTCCCCAGTCGGCGATAGACTGAATTATCGGAATTAAACTTTGTCCTAAATCAGTTAAAGAGTACTCTACTTTTAAAGGCGGTTTTGATGTATACACCTTTCTTTTAATTACCCCGTCTTCTTCTAAGGCCTTTAACTGTAAGCTTAAAGTTCGTTCTGTAACCATTGGAATCTCTTTTCTTAGCTCACTGTAACGAAGCGTTCCTTTTATTAAATGAAAAAGAATGACTGTCTTCCATTTCCCTCCAATAACTCCCATAGTAAGACTTGTACAGCAAGGAAATTCTCTTCCTTTAAATGTAAGTGTTTTAGATGTTTGTGCGTCCATAACTTATACTATCCTTTTTGACCGTTATTGCAAAGATAAAACACTATACTTACTTTTGCTACTATAATTTTTATAGTTTAATTTAAAAAAATAAAATATGAGCTTTATAACATCTATGCAGCAACGCTATACAACTAAAAAATACGATGCTTCAAAAAAAATTGAATCTGAAAAAATTAGAGAATTACAACAGGTTTTACAATTAAGTCCGTCTTCTATCAATAGCCAACCTTGGAAATTTACTTTTGTTTCTGACACCGATACTAAAGAACAACTTTCAAAAGTATCTTGGTTAAATACTAGCAAGGTTCTTGAAAGCGATACTGTTGTGGTGTTTAACAGAATTAATGACATAACATTATTTGAAAAACAAATTGAGGAAGAACTACCAGAAGGTGCTGTAAATTATTATAAAGAGTTTATAAAACCAAAAACTGAAGAAGAGATTAAAGCTTGGTTTGGTAAGCAGGTATATTTGGCTTTAGGAATTTTTTTAAGTGCTTGTGCTGAAATGGGAATTGATGCTACTCCAATGGAAGGTATTGAACCTGCAAATTACGACGCAATTTTAAACAACAAAGAATATGCAACCCTTGTTGCTGTGGCTATTGGCTATAGGGATGACGAAGATTTTAATCAACCAGATAGAAAACCTAAATCGAGATTGGCTTTTGATAAGGTTATTGAAACCGTTTAAAGTAAAAAAACTCCCAAATTGGGAGTTTTTATTTTTTTATTTAAAAAACGAATCTACAAATTCGTGTTTGTTAAATACTTGTAAGTCATCAATACCTTCACCTACTCCTATGTATTTTACTGGTATTTTAAATTGATCTGAAATTCCGATAACAACGCCTCCTTTTGCGGTACCGTCTAGTTTGGTTACTGCTAACGAAGTTACCTCGGTTGCTTTGGTAAACTGTTTTGCTTGTTCAAAAGCATTTTGACCTGTAGAACCGTCTAACACTAGCAATACATCGTGTGGTGCATCTGGCACTACTTTTTGCATTACTCGTTTGATTTTTGTCAACTCATTCATTAAATTAACCTTGTTGTGCAAACGTCCTGCCGTATCAATGATAATGACATCGGCCTCTTGATTAACTCCAGATTGGACTGTATCAAAAGCTACTGAGGCTGGATCTGATCCCATTTCTTGACGTACAATAGGTACCTCTGTTCTATCTGCCCAAACTTGTAATTGATCAATTGCTGCTGCTCTGAAAGTATCGGCGGCTCCTAAAACAACTTTTAACCCTTTCTTTTTAAATTGTGATGCTAGTTTACCTATCGTAGTTGTCTTTCCTACTCCGTTAACCCCTACCACCATTAATACATAAGGTTTCGTGTTGGCTGGAATGGTAAAATCGGTGTCATCACCAGTATTCGTTTCTGATAATAAACCTGCTATTTCTTCGCGTAAAATTTGGTTTAGTTCTTCAGTTCCTAAATACTTATCACGAGATACGCGTTCTTCTATTCTATCTATGATTTTCAGGGTAGTTTCTACTCCTACATCAGACGATACCAATACTTCTTCTAAATTATCTAACACATCATCATCAACCTTTGCTTTACCAGCAACTGCTTTTGATAATTTAGAGAAAAAACTTGATTTGGTTTTTTCCAACCCTTTGTCTAGGGTTTCCTTTTTCTCTTTCGAGAAGATGTTCTTAAAAAAACTCATTTTTAAATATTATAATCGCTTACATAGGTTAAAAACTATACCGTTTTGTTAATACGGTCAAATTGTCATTACCCTTGCGTTAGGGATTGAGGCGTTTGTTGAAGCACTCCCGATTCTTCGGGAAGCGACTGCCGAAAGCCCGACCCACTAGGGTAACGCCCAAATTTTTAAATTGCCCTAAAAACTTGAGACTGTCAAATATAAAAAAAGCTACTCTCTAATGAAAGTAGCTTTTCTTTAAACTGTATACAAGAATTACTTTTTTGCTAAAAAGTCATTCACGCTTTCTGGATCCATAATAGCCTCAACAAAAGTATACGCTCCTGATTTTGGAGACTTTACCATTTTGATAGCTTTGGTTAATCTTTTCGAACCTGTTTGTAACGATGCTACTGATTTCTTTGCCATTTTATATTAAAGTTTACGCCGTAGCTTATTATTTAATTTCTTTATGAACTGTCATCTTCTTTAAGATTGGATTAAATTTCTTTAATTCCATTCTATCAGGAGTATTCTTTTTGTTCTTTGTTGTAATATAACGAGAAGTTCCTGGTTGACCAGAAGCTTTGTGCTCAGTACACTCTAAAATTACTTGAACTCTGTTTCCTTTTTTTGCCATCTCTCTAAAATTTTATCTAGTAAGGAATTATTTAGTTAAGAAACCTTTTTCTCTAGCTTCTTTAATAACCGCAGAGATTCCTTTTTTATTAATATTTTTTAATGCAGAAGCAGATACTTTTAACGTTACCCATTTATCTTCTTCTGGAATATAAAAACGCTTCGTCATTAAATTAGCGTTAAATCTTCTTTTAGTTCTATTTAAAGCGTGAGATACATTGTTACCTACCATCGCTTTTTTTCCTGTTAATTCACAAACTCTAGACATCTTCTTGACAGTTTTTAGTGTTATTTCTAAACGAGGTGCAAATTTATGCATTTTAATTTACTGCACAAAAATATTCTCGATTAAATTTTTAATTAATTTTAATCTTTTCAAAACTAGGTTCAGCATCTAACCTATTTGGAAGCGTAACGGCGGCAAAAATACTAATTTATTTTAATATGGCAGCTTGTAAAAGTTCTAAAGATTTGGTTACCGTTCTATTAATTACCTTTTCTCTCGGTTGCCCAAAATTAAACTCGTGAACCTCTACTCCACTTTTAGTTGCTATACCAATATACACTAAGCCTACACTTTTATCGTTATGATCGGTAGTTGGTCCTGCATTTCCAGTTACAGCGATGGCATAATCTGTTTGTAACTTCTCTAAACATCCTTTTGCCATTGCCAAAGCTACTTCTTTGCTTACTACCGTAAACTTATCTATTGTTTCTTTAGAAACCCCTAGTAGTTGTTCTTTTAAAGCTGCTGTGTACGTAACAAATCCTCCCATAAAATAGGATGATGCTCCTGGAACGGACACCATGGTTGATGCTATTTTTCCTCCTGTCAGGCTTTCTGCTGTGGCAACAGTTTTTCCATGCTCTTTTAACAGTTTTCCTACTTCTTTTTCTAAGGATGTTTCATTATCGTCTCCAACGATAATCTCTGGAATTAACTCATACAGTGCTGCAACTTGCTTTTCCATCTCTTTTGCTAACAATTCTTCATCATTTCCTTTAGCTGATAATCGTAGACGAACACTTCCGTAAGACGGTAAATAGGCTAGTTTTATAAAGTTAGGCAAGTTCTCTTCCCAATCAGAAATCCTTTCTGCAATAATTGTTTCCCCCGTACCTACCGTCATAATGGTTCTATGCAATATGAATGGTAATTTAAAAGTAGATTGGAGCTTAGGCAATACATCATACTTCATCAACCCTTTCATTTCGTATGGGACTCCTGGTAGGGATACAAAAACCGTATTATTTTCATAAAACCACATTCCAGGTGCTGTTCCTAAGCGATTCATTAACAAGGTTGCTTTGGAAGGAAGCTGTGCTTGATACTTTTGGATTTCGTTGAACGGATGATTGACTTTTTTAAACAGGTGTTTGATATTATCAATTACTTCGGGATATTCAACAATCTTTTCATCTTTGAAATATTCAGCTATTGTTTTTTTGGTGATATCGTCTTTAGTAGGTCCTAATCCCCCTGTAACAATAACAATATCTGCCCTACTTTCTGCTTCTTTCAAGGCTTGTAAAATATGTTGCCTTTCGTCTTGTACTGATGATATTTGATAGACTGAAACGCCTATTTTATTAAGTTCTTGACCAATCCATTGTGAATTGGTATCTACAATTTGACCGATAAGAATTTCATCTCCTATCGTAATGATCTCTGCATTCATGTATATATCTAAAAAAAGAATCCCGCCAAAGCGGGATATTTTATTTTACTTTTATTTGAAAAGCTTGCTTTCCTTCTATAATTCCTGTTAAAATGTCATTCTCAACCACCTTACCAACACCTGCTGGTGTGCCTGTAAAAATAATGTCTCCTTTTTTCAACGTAAAATATTGTGATACGTAACTAATCAACTCATCAATTTTCCACAACATACTAGAAGTATTTCCATCTTGAACCACCTCGTCATTCTTTTGTAATTGAAAAGATACGTTTGCTAAGTCAAACTCTTCTTTCGGATAAAACTCCCCAACAATAGCACTACCGTCAAAAGCTTTCGCTTTTTCCCAAGGCAATCCTTTTTCTTTACATTGTGCTTGTACATCACGTGCTGTAAAATCGATTCCCAACCCTACAGTATCGTAATACTTATGTGCAAATTTTGGAGAAATGTGCTTTCCCACCTTATTAATTTTCACCAATACCTCTACCTCATAATGAATATCATTTGAAAACGGAGGAATAAAAAATGGCATTTTTTTAGGAAGAATAGCCGAATCTGGCTTTAAGAAAACTACGGGGTTTTCTGGTCTTTCGTTTGCTAATTCTTCTATATGTTTTGCGTAATTACGCCCTATACAAATTATTTTCATAAGCCCCTTTTAATTTCCCCAAAGGGGAAAAATCATACTCTATTTATTTTTATAATTTACTCAAACTAATCCCCTCCCTTTGGGAGGGTTAGGATGGGCTTTTAAGGTATCCACGTTTTAGGGAAGTTTGGCTTACGTTTTTCTAAAAACGCATCACGTCCTTCTTTCGCTTCATCTGTCATATATGCTAAACGAGTTACCTCACCTGCAAATACTTGCTGACCAACCATTCCATCATCCGTTAAGTTCATTGCAAACTTCAACATTTTTATTGAAGTTGGTGATTTTGCTAAGATTTCCTGTGCCCAATCAAAAGCTGTTTGCTCTAATTCATCATGAGGAATTACGGCATTTACCATTCCCATTTCATACGCTTCTTGTGCCGAGTAATTTCTTCCTAAGAAAAAGATTTCACGAGCTTTTTTTTGCCCCACCATTTTCGCTAAATATGCTGAACCATACCCTGCGTCAAACGACGTAACATCGGCATCAGTTTGCTTAAAAATAGCATGTTCTTTACTCGCCAAGGTTAAGTCACAAGTTACATGCAAACTGTGTCCACCTCCTACTGCCCAACCTGGAACCACGCATATTACTGCTTTTGGCATAAAGCGAATTAAACGTTGTACTTCTAAAATATTTAATCGGTGATACCCGTCTTCTCCCACATATCCTTGGTGTCCACGTGCATTTTGATCTCCTCCAGAGCAAAAACTCCAAACTCCATCTTTAGTAGATGGGCCTTCTGCTGATAATAATACAACTCCAATATTGGTATCTTCGTGTGCGTCATGAAACGCATCCAATAATTCTGAAGTAGTTTTTGGTCGAAACGCATTACGTACATTTGGTCTGTTAAATGCTATTCTCGCAACGTTGTGTGACTTTTTATAGGTAATATCTTCGTACTCTTTGGCAACTTTCCAGTCTGGTTGTATCATAATTTTAAAATATTGTCGTTATTTAGTTGTACAAAAATAACATAATAACTTTATTTTTCTTTTCTATATTTGAACGATATAATTTACCCCGAATATGAAACAAGTATATTTATTATTTGCCTTATTAATTAGCACTAGTCTTTTTTCTCAAGAAGTTATTACTCAGAAAGTCAATTCAAAAGAATTAGGAAAAGATAGAAACATAAAAGTCTACCTTCCTAAAGGATATGATCTAGATGAAACCACTAATTATCCGCTAGCTATTGTTTTAGGTGATGAGTACCTTTTCGATTTATATGTAGGTAATGCCAAGCTTTATGCTAATGTTGATAAGGCGCCAAGGCAAATTGTTGTGGGAATTGATATGAAGAACACTTACGGAAAAGATATTTCTATCATCCCTTCCAATAATTCCTTAACCACTTCAGGGGTGCATTTTTTTAATTTTATTAAACATGAATTGATTCCTTTTATGGAAGGAAACTTTAGGACTTCTCCTTTTATGACAATTGTAGGTGAAGGGAAAGCTGCTAATTTCATCACTCATTATTTAAAAGACGAAAAGCCTGTTTTTAACTCATACATCTGTATTACTCCTGATTTTCCACAGTTTGCTCCTGCAATAATGGAGTCGTACTCTCTTAACAGACTAGGTGCCATCGATAACACTTACTTTTTGTATACTAGTAATAATAAAAAATACATCGACACTAATCAATACAATCGATTTAGTGATATTAGAACGTTGTTGACGTCCTATGAAGCTAAGAACTTTAATGTTGTTTTTGATGAGTTTGATTCTTCTCCAAGCTATTTAGCTATGATTGGAGAAACTATTCCTAGAGCTTTTACACAAATGTTTAGCTTATATTCTAAAATTACTAAGGAAGAATACGAAGCAAATGTTAAAGATTTAGCTCCTTTAGATGCAATTAAGTATGTGGAGAAAAAATATTTAGACATTCAGTATCTATACGGTTCTAACTTAAATGTTCGTTTGGAGGACATTTTTGTTATTGAAGATATTGTAATTGACAGACAAGATGGTGATTACTTACGAGTTTTAGGTGATTTTGTGATGATTAAATACCCTGATTCTCACATGGGTGACTTTTACATAGGTAAATACCATGAGCTTGGAAAAGACTACGAAAAAGCAGACTTTTACTACAAAGCTGCGTATGGTAAAATGGATCCTTCGGACCCTAATGCCAATGCTTTTTATGAAAATATTAAACGAGTCAACGATTTAATGGGTAGTAAAAAGAAAGAAAAAATTAATACAGATGAAGAACTTATAGACGAAGAAGGACAAGAATAGGTTATTTTAACACTATTCTGTCTTCTTGTAATGCTATTTTTTTACTCTTATACAAACTGCCAATAGCTCTCTTGAATGCTTTTTTACTCATTTGTAAGTGAAATTTGATTGATTCAGGAGAGCTTTTATCTGTCAACAACAAAAAGCCTTTTTCTTCTAGTTTTTTTAGGATAATATCGACGTCTGAATCAATTACGTTTTTAAAACCTTGCGGACGTAGCGAAACATCTATTTTTTCGTCTTCACGCATCTTTTTAATATACCCTACTGTTCGCATTCCTTCCTCTACATCACTAAAAACTTCATTGTTATACAACAAGCCTTCATATGCTTCATTAATTAATACTGAATACCCTAAAGCGGTTTGAACACCAATTACTAAATCGACCTTGTCACCTTCTTTTAATTCCATCTTATACGTTTTTAAAATAGTTCTTTAAAACTACATCATTTATTTCTTTTGGAGTAAAAACCTCCATTATTTTTGGTTGATTCGACTCAGCATAAAACGAAGTCAAACTACTTTGTAAGTTCTTTAAATCTTTTATTTGAACATATTCAAACCCGTACGTTTTTGACAAATGTTCTGCTGTTAAATCGTGAGGTGTTTCAAAGTACCTTGCCGCATTTGTTGTTAATGGTCCTGGGATATATCTAAATATCCCCCCGCCTGCATTGTTTAAAATAATAATTCTAAAATTTTTCGGAATATTGGTATTCCACAATGCATTGCTATCGTAAAAGAAACTTAAATCTCCTGTTATAAATACTGTTTGATTTTTTGAAGCATGGGCTGCTCCTACTGCTGTACTCGTACTTCCATCAATTCCGCTTGTTCCTCGATTACAAAATACTCTTAGCGTAGGGTTTACATCAAACAATTGCGAGTATCGAATAATTGAACTATTGCTAATTTGTACTTGTGAAGCATTAGGAATGCTTTCTAAAATAATTTCAAAAGATTTTAAATCTGAATATTCACAATCTTTCAAATACTCTTCGTGTTTTACAGCTCTGAGTTCTTTTTCTTGTAACCATGCATGTTGATAACTACTTTCAACATTTTTCTTTCCCTTAGAAAGACTTGTTAACAAGGTTACAGGTTTTACTTGTAAAAACTCTGACAAACAGTGATACGTATCCATTGCCTTTAACTCATCGACATGCCAATGATGTTTGGGCTGTAATTTTCGTAAAAACTGTTTAATTCTTTTAGAAATCACCATTCCTCCTAAGGTAACTAATACTTCAGGTTGTAACTCTTTATATTCTTCTTCAGTTAACTTAGAAATTAATTTATCTATGCTATTGATAAATTTAGGGTGGTATATGTTTGAAGTCGTTTCTGTTAATACCAAAACAGAAGTATCTTCTGCATATACATTCAATATTTTTTGAAGTTCAGTATCTGGAAAATGACTTCCTACCAAAATCATTTTTTTAGTTGTAGAATTCCAAATAGGAAGCAACTTATCTAAATCAACAAACTGTTTCTTTTTACTTGCAATAACACTTGAAAAGTCAAAAAATGTCAGTTCTTCTACTGTTTCATATAAAGGCTCATCAAACGGAACGTTGATATGAACTGGCCCTTTTTGAGTGATTGAAGTCTGTAATGCTTCAATTAATAAACTGATATTATTTTTTAACTGACTTTCTTCTTCTATCAAATTGGCCGAAAACAAAATGTGATTTTCAAACACATTCTCTTGACGAATGGTTTGTCCGTCACCAATATCTATTAAATGTTTAGGTCTGTCTGCTGAAATTACAACTAGTGGAATGTTGCTATAAAAAGCTTCTGCTATCGCAGGATAATAATTCAATAAAGCCGAACCAGAAGAACATACAATAGCTACAGGTTGTTGTTTTTGTTGTGCTATTCCCATTGCAAAAAAGGCTGCACAACGCTCGTCTACCACGCTTAATGCATTAATTGCTGGATGATTTGAAAATCCAACAGTAAGTGGAGCATTACGAGAGCCTGGAGAAATCACGACGGTATCAATATTAAATTGATTACAGGCTGAAACTACTAATTGTGCGAGTTCTTTTTTTGGGTACATATCTTTTAAAAAATGAGATTCCCGCTTTCGCGGGAATGACAAAATACTAAAGCCAACTTCGTTGGTTAGTTTCCTTTTTTATAATCTGCTAAGAATTTAGCTAAACCAATATCAGTTAAAGGGTGTTTTAATAATCCTTCAATAGCACTTAAAGGTCCAGTCATAACATCAGCACCAATCTTAGCACAATCAATAATATGCATTGTGTGACGTACAGATGCTGCTAAAATCTCAGTTTCAAATGCATAATTATCAAATATCTGACGGATTTCAGCAATTAGGTTTAAACCGTCTGTAGAAATATCATCCAAACGACCAATAAACGGAGATACATACGTTGCTCCTGCTTTTGCAGCCAACAATGCTTGTCCTGCTGAGAACACTAAAGTCACATTCGTTTTAATTCCTTTATCAGAAAAATATTTACATGCCTTTATACCGTCTTTAATCATAGGTAATTTCACTACGATTTGAGGATTTAAAGCAGCTAAGGCTTCTCCTTCTTTCACCATTCCGTCAAAATCAGTAGAGATTACCTCAGCAGAAACATCTCCTTCTACGATTTCACAAATTGCTTTGTAGTGATTGATAATATTACCTTGTCCTGTTATTCCTTCTTTAGCCATTAACGATGGGTTTGTTGTTACCCCATCTAAAATACCTAAAGCTTGTGCTTCTCTAATTTGGTCTAAGTTAGCAGTATCTATAAAAAATTTCATTTGTATATTTATTATGTAGTTGTGTTCTTATTCTTGATTTCCGAGAGAGTTCAACTCTCTACAAAACAACGCATAAAACAATATTTTATGCCTAATTTCATTTCATTACAAATCGTTTGCGAATTTACAATTTATAATGATTCATTAGTAGTTTTTCATAAACTTTATCAGGCAGTATTCTTTTTAACACAATTGAAAATTTCTCCATAAATCCACCTATTTTATAATGTATTTTAGGGTTCTTGCTTTCAATAATTTTATAGATTGCTTCTGCCATTAGTATTGGGTCTGCTCCAGAATTGACATGAGCATCCATCAATGCTAAATTTTCAGCATATTTTTCTTTGTAAGCCGAGTTTTCAAAAACAGGGGTATGGTATCTTCCAGCTGCAATATTTGTAGCAAAATCTCCTGGAGCCACATTTACTACTTTAATCCCAAATTTTTTTACTTCCATACTCAACGCTTCTGTTACCAGCTCTAACGCTCCTTTACTGGCCGAGTAAATCCCTCTAAAAGGCAATCCCATATACCCAGCAATTGAAGTTGTATTGATAATTGTTCCCGACTGCTGTTCTCTCATATAAGGCAGCACTTCTTTAACCACGTCAATTACTCCAAAAAAGTTTGTATTAAAATTTTCTTTCATTTCTTCTGTTGGAGTATCTTCAATAGGACCTGTAATTCCTTTTCCTGCATTATTTATCAACACATCAATCTTTCCTTCAGCAGCGATTACTTCTTCTACAGCTTTCTTAATAGACTCTTGATTGGTTACATCTAATGCTACCATTTGAAATGGAGTCGTTACTTTTTGTGGATTCCTACTTGTTCCGTAGACTTTAAACCCGCTATCATGTAAATAGGTAGCTATTGATTTTCCTATTCCTGAAGAAGCTCCTGTAATGAAAACTGTTTTTGACATTGTTCTTATTTTAAGCAAATATCTTAAAGTTAGCTTCAATAAAAAAACTTTAAAACTTATCTTAGCGTTTTATCTCTCAAGAACAAATACTATGCATAAAAAAACATTTTCTTTATCTGTTTTTATAACATCTTTAGCAATTTTAATTGCTGGATGCTCTTCTTTAACTGCTCAAAAAAGTTCCTCGTTATTTTCAAAAAGCGAAACGTTTACACGCCAAGATTCTTTGCGTGGTTCTATTACTCCTGAAAGATCGTGGTGGGATTTAACTTATTACCATCTTAATATAACCGTTAATCCTGACAAAAAGTTTATTAAGGGAAAAAACACCGTACAATATACGGTCTTAAAACCTCATCAGATTTTACAAATAGATTTACAACCTCCTTTAAAAATAACCAAGGCTATTCAAAACAATAAAGAGCTACATGTTATTTCTGAAGGCAATGCACACTTTATTCAACTACAATCTCCTCAAAAGAAAGGTGCAATAAATGCTGTTGATGTATATTATGAAGGAAAACCTAAAGAGGCCATCAGAGCTCCTTGGGACGGTGGTTTTTCATGGAAGAAAGACAGTAATGGCAATCATTTTATTGCCACTTCTTGCCAAGGATTAGGAGCCAGTGTTTGGTGGCCTAATAAAGATCATATGTATGACGAAGTAGATAGTATGGCTATTAGTGTTCGCGTACCTAAAAACTTAATGGATGTTTCTAATGGACGTTTGCGTAATATCGAACAACACCATGACGATACAACTACTTACCATTGGTTCGTAGACAATCCTATTAACAACTACGGAGTAAATGTTAATATTGGAGATTACGTACATTTTTCTGAAAAATATGAGGGTGAAGACGGGCTGTTGGATATGAACTATTACGTGTTGCGTGACAATCTTAAAAAAGCCAAAAAGCAATTTAAAGATGCTCCTAAAATGATGAAAGCTTTTGAGCATTGGTTTGGTAAATACCCTTTTTATGAAGACGGATTTAAACTGGTGGAAGTTCCCTATTTAGGAATGGAGCATCAAAGCTCTGTTACGTATGGAAATCAATACCAAAATGGGTACTTGGGTAGAGATTTATCTGGAACTGGTTGGGGATTGAAATTTGACTTTATTATTATTCACGAAGCAGGTCACGAATGGTTTGCTAACAATATTACGAATGTAGATATTGCCGATATGTGGATTCACGAAAGCTTTACAGCCTATTCTGAAAACTTATTTTTAGATTATTACTATGGTAAAAAAGCTGCTGCCGAATATGTTATTGGAACACGAAGTTCTATTCAAAATGACAAACCAATTATTGGTCATTACGATGTAAACAACGAAGGTTCTGGAGATATGTATTACAAAGGAGCAAATATGCTTCATACAATTCGCCAATTAATAAACGATGATGAAAAATGGCGACAAATTTTACGTGGTTTGAATGCTGATTTTTACCACAAAACGGTAAGCACTCAAGAGGTTGAAAAGTATTTAATTGAAAAGTCTGAAATTGATTTAAGTAAAATATTCGACCAATATTTACGTACAGTGAAAATTCCAGAGTTGGAGTATACACTAAAAAACAACACCTTAAAATACCGTTGGAATAATGTTGTTAAAGGATTCAATATGCCTATCAAAGTAACTATTGATGGAAAAGAGGAGTTTCTGAATCCTACTGAGAATTGGCAAACAAAAACTATTGAAGGGAATGTTATTGAAGTTGACAAGAATTATTACGTTAACTCTAAATCCGTTTAAAATAGCTGTATCCTTAATTAAACGATTCTTAAAAAGTTGTACACTTACCTCCAAAAACTGTTCTTAATTGACGGATTAGGAGCAGTTCTATCTGCTTTTTTATTGAGTGTTGTACTAGTAAACGTTCAAAATATTATTGGCATCCAGTTTCTTCTCTTTACTTACTAGCTGTTTTGCCCATAATTTTTACTGCTACACAAAAACACATCGTAAACTAAAGTCTTTTTTACAAGGGATTGCGATAGCAAACCTGTTCTATACTTCCTTCGCTATTGGAGTAGCATTCTATCACTCGAAAACCCTCACTCGCTTGGGCTGGACTTATATATTAGTTGAAATTTTAACCATGATCACTCTGTCTATTTTTGAACTTAAGGTAGCGAAACAGCTTACTCAGAATTAAATAAAAAACTCGAACCTTACAAGGTTCGAGTTTTTTTATGATTGTAGAGTGTTTTTTAATAATCTAATCTTTTTAAGTAGTCTAGTTTTTCTTGCCAAAGGTCTAACTGGTCTTTAAACTCTTGAATTCCTTTACGTACATTTTGTACCAAAGGGTTATCTTCTGTAGCATTAGAAATAAAGCTTAAATTATTTTCTAACTGCTGCATTTCTCGCACAGTTTCATCTATTTTCTTTCTGATAAAGAACTGCTCGCTATCTAACTTCCTGAAATCTTCTTGTGCTAAATACGTATCAATAACCCCCTTAAATTTCATCATTTCAATATCAATTCTGCTCATATCTAATTTATCGAGATGTGCATCCATTGCTTTATTGAATTTTTCATCTAAGTAGCGTGCATTTCTTGGCAATGCCCCTAACGCTCTCCAATCTGCTAAGGCTTTTGCTACATCTTCTTCGGTTGAGATTTCGGCTGTTTTAATTTGCTCTACAAATTCTTTCTTAGCCTCTACTACTACTAATTGTTCTTTATTTTCCTCGTTCTTGCGAGTGTGCAACCTGTCGAAATAGTGGTTACAAGCGTTTTTGAATCGTTTCCATATATCGTCAGAAAATTTTCTAGGCACGTGCCCTATTTTCTTCCAATCTGCTTGAATACGCTTCATGGTATTGGTCGTTTCGCTCCAATCGTCACTATCTTTTAAGCTCTCAGCAAGCTCTACCAATTCCATTTTTTTTCTTAAATTCTCATTTTGTGCGCTTTTTTCATGCTTGTAAAAAGCATTTTTTGCGGAGTTAAATTTTTTAGTAGCCGCTTTAAACTCTTGCCAAACAGCTTCACTTTTACTGTATGGTAATTTCCCTATATCAAAGTATTTTTTTCGCAATTTTTCTATCGCAACAATACTCTTTTGCCAATCGTTGTGCGTTTTATTGTTCGAGGTATCATAAGCCTTAATTTCTGCTGCCACTGCCAATTTAGCATCAATCATTTCTTGATGTTTAGACTTCAACTCTCGATAATGCTGATGACGTCTATCATGAATTTTTTTAGTTGCTTCACTAAACCTACCCCAAACATCTTCTCTATGCTCTCTTGATACAGGTCCTACATCTTCTTTCCACATACGATGTAATTCTTGCAGTTCTTTAAAAGCCACATTAACATCTTCTACCTCACTCAAAGCCTCTGCTCTTTCAATTAATCGTAATTTTTCTTCTAAATTATGTTTAAAGTCTAACTCTCTAAAGTCTTTATTTAAGTGTAATAAATCGTAAAAACGTTCTACATGATGGTGGTAAGTTCTCCAAGTATCATTGTACTTTGTTTTAGGCACAGCTCCAACATTTTTCCAACGATTTTGAATTTCTTGAAAATCATTATACATCGTTTTAGGGTCAGCATCTTTGATTAAAGATTTTAATTCTTCAATTAAATTATTTCTTCTGTCTAAGTTTTCTTTTAATTGTTTTTCTAACTGAGAATAATACGCATCACGTTTGCTTTTATATTCGCCTAATAACTTATTGTACTCTGTTTTTACTGGGCTAGAAAACTGAAAATCTATAGAATTTCCTCCTTCTGCTAGAAAAGCTTCTTTTTTCTTAGCCAATAAAGCTCCAAACTTTGAATTAAATGCTATTTTAATCGCATCTACGTTAGATTTTAATTGTTGAATTGGATGGCTTTTTAGTAATTTTTTTAATTCATCTACCAATTTTTCTAACTCCATCGAAGCATAATCAAGCATAGGAATTTCGTGCTTTTCATCTGCTTTTTCAGATTCATTGGCTACTTCATTTTCAACTTCATTAACTGCATTTTCAGTTTCCCTACTAACCTTCGATTGCTCTTCTGTAATTGGCTTTTCTACTTTCTCTTCGTTATTTTCTAACATATCTACAATGTTTAAGTTCCTTTGATTTAGATTATAAAGATAAGGATTCTTAGAGAATAGCAAATTTTATTTTAGTTTTTAAAATTTCAGCTATTGTTCCATATTTTCCAAGCTTTTTCCGCTTGAAGCTCTAACATTTCTAATCCGTTTTTTATGGTTGCTCCTCGTTCCTTGCCCTTTCCTAAAAAAGTGGTCTCCGACGGATTGTATATTAAGTCGTATAATAGGTGGTTATCTGACAAAAATTCGTATGGAATATCGGGACAATTCTCTACATTCGGATGTGTACCTAACGGTGTACAATTTACAATTACAGAATGAGATTCAATAAGTTCTTTGGTAACATCTTGATATGAGATTTGCTTTTTTCCATCAGGGGTTCTAGATACATATTTATATTTCACTCCTAAACTTTCAAGTACATAGGCTACTGCTTTTGATGCTCCTCCCGTTCCCAATATCAAGGCTCTTTTATGGGATTTCTTTAGCAAAGGTTTTAACGACTTCTTAAATCCATACACATCTGTATTATATCCTTTTAACCTTCCTTTTTTAGTTATTTTAATAGTATTAACGGCTCCTACTTTTAGGGCTTTCTTATCTATTCTATCTAAAAAATTAAAAACATCGAGTTTGTAGGGAATGGTTACATTCATTCCTCTTAAGCGCTTTTTGTTTTCTTTTATTTTTTGAGGTAGTTCATGTATTGATTGAATATCAAAATTGACATACTCATGATTTTTCAATTCTAATTTTTCAAATTTTTCGGTAAAGTATCCACGAGAAAATGAGTACGAAATGTTCTTTCCTACCAAAGCATATAACTGCTTATTTTCTTTTTTGGTCATAAAAATCAATTATTAATATTAAAGCGATTCCAATAATAATAAATCCAATTGATATCCATGTTTCTTGATTATTAAAATTGGGAATAAACCTCTGGTAATTTTCTATAATTTTGTTTCCACTTTGATCTAGCAAAAACACTCCTTCTTCTTTTTTATAAATGGTTTCTTTCCATGGCCAAACAACTCCTAATGACCCTGTAATAAACCCGATGATAATTGCTGTTACAATTTGATGCCATCTTTTTAAAACATATCCTAAAACATGGGAAATAGACACAAGTCCAAAAGCTGAACCTGCTGTAAAAACTCCTATAATTTTTAAGTAACGAACTTTTGCTTGGTTATTCAGTACTTCAAAATTTCCCGATAAGAGATTTGTAATTACGTTGCCTAAAACATTTACACTATCTACCAATAACAGTACATAATTCCCTAATAAAATGAGAATGAATGAACCCGAAAGCCCTGGTAATGTCATCCCAGAAACCCCTATAATACCACATAAAAACACAAACCAAAGGTTATCATTTTCTGTAGCAGGTGTCATAAAACTAATAGAAATCCCCACCGAAGCTCCAATAACTAACCCTAAAACCGTCTTAAGTTTCCAATCTCCAAAATCTTTCGATATATAGTAAATAGAGCCTATAATCATTCCAAAAAACCATGACCATACATATAATTGGTAGTTTCTCAAGAAGTAATCTAAAATAAGAGATACACTAAAATAGCTAAACATACTACCTGCCATTACCCATACTAAAAACTGTAAATTGGTATAGCTTCCAAAGCTTTTAAATCGTCCGTTAAACAACAACTTAAATGCTTTGCCATTTATTCTTTGAAAAGTATAAATAAGTTCTTCATAGAACCCCATTACAAAAGCTACCATACCCCCTGAAACTCCTGGTACTTTATTAGCTCCCCCCATTATCAAGCCTTTTAAAAAAAGGGTTATTTTTTGTGATAGCGTGCGCTCTTTATACATGCGGTTTGATTAGAACGCTAAGTTAGTTATTTTCTAGTGCTTTTTTACCGCTAATTTTTCTAGCAATAAAATAAGTGCAAAACCAAGTAAAGCCAGGATCATTGCATACATTAACTGCGGATTTCCGTCGTAAGAAAAAGGAGAAATAGACAGCTCATTAAAAGGGACTTGCTCACCATGTGAATTCGTTCTGTAAGTCAATACTTTTTTCCAAGGCCAAATTTTATTTAACGAACCTATTATAAATCCTGTCAACACAACTAAGGTATAGTTTTTATAATTTAAAAATAGGTATTTTAAAACTCTTGAAAATAGTAACAGCCCTACAATTGCCCCTAAGCCAACAAATGTTATGGTTGTAAAATCACGGTTGTTTACGGCTGCTAAAACGGGTTTATAAGCCCCTAATAACACCAATATAAAAGATCCTGAAATACCCGGTAAAATCATAGCACAAATAGCTATGGCTCCAGCTAAAAACATAAACGACATTGAAGAGTGTTCTGCAACTAACGGGTTAAGTGTTGTGATATAATAAGCCAATATAGCTCCTAAAATTAACAGCACTCCTGAAACAAGATTCCATTGAGTAACTTGTTTTGCTATATAAATAACGCTTGCTAATACCAGCCCAAAGAAAAAAGACCATACTAAAATTGGATGGTGTACCAATAACCAAGAAATCATTTTTGCCAATGAAACAATGCTAATAAAAATTCCAACAAAAAGAGCTGCTAAGAAATTACCATTTACCTGTTTCCATGCTGATTTAAAACCTTCATTTTTAAAAGTTTTAAGTAACTTTAAATTAATATTGCTAATAGAACCTAATAGCTCTTCATAAATTCCTGAAATAAAAGCAATAGTACCTCCTGAAACACCTGGAACTACATCGGCGGCTCCCATAGCCATACCTTTTAACATGATTACAAAGTAATCCTTAGTTGTTCTATTCATAAAATAGTTTGGTTATTTATCTTCTTTAGATTTAAAGTGTATCAAGCCCTTTTTCTTTGGTTTTAAGGTGTCTTTTTTTACTTCTTTCTTTTTTGTTTTTTTATGTAAACCTAATTTTTTTCCTAAATCGCGCAAGTTATTAAAATTAACTTGATATGAAATACCAACTCCTTGTGTATACCCTTCTTCTTCGGTAGAGTACTGTACTTCATTTTGACGGTTAAAAACCGTACCTCTCAGGTTCCCTTCTTCATTTAAAAGAACCTCCACTTTTACTTCTCCAACCACACTGGTTTGAGTATTGGCCCCAACTGGAACTCCAACTTTTCCATTAACCAATACGCGATCACTTAACTGTGTTGAAACCGACACATCTACTTGATCATCTGAATTAAGATTGTTTACATTCCCTCTATCTCCTTGGGTATATCCTACTCCTAACTGAAACTTATTTCCGTCGCTATTTAACATATTTGTCAAAATTCCTGAAGCTATTTCTGAAGCGGTTCCTGTAATTCCTGAACTTGCACTACTTCCAATGGCGTCTGGATTATAAAAGGTACCAAAAGCTAACAAGAACGAGAAGTGCTGCATTTTGGTATTTAAATCATTCTCATTCAAAATAAACTCTAACTCAGAACTTACAGTTGAATTTGCATTGGGAATTTTAATATCAAACTCTTGTTTTGAACTAAACAACCCACCTGTAATTTTCGTGTATAAATCAATTGGAATTTTACGATTTGAATTGATATTATCTAACAATTGTGCTGGATTTGCTTTGGTTCTGTATACTGCTGTAATATCTAAATCTGCTTCATAAGGGTCTCCATTCCAAGAAATAGTTCCTCCTTTTTGTACAATAAAGGGCTTGGTTATCCCTGCATATTTAAAGTTATAGAAACCATTATCTACAGTAAAGTCTCCAAACATATTAAACTTACCTCGTGTATCAATATCTATTCTTAAATTTCCTTCACCACTTCCTTTTAATTCACTTCCCGAAACTTTGTCTATTACTACCTGAGCGACTGCATCTTTTGTTACTGCCAAATTAAGCCTTAAATCAAGACCTTTGATATCTCCAATAACTTTTCCTTTTGTTCCCTCTTCTTCCTCTCCTGTTTTAAATCGGATTAGCTTGTAATTATCTATCGTTTTAACATCACTTAAGGGAATTACAAACAAGGTTCCTTTATTTGTTTTTCCATTCACTTCAATATCTAAATAACTGGTAAGTCCTCTGATTTTAGCTTCACCATCTAAAAATCCAGTTCCGTAATATTGAGATTCTTCCGTTTCTTGTGTGTCTAAAATCAATAAGTTTCGGGTATTAATATCAAAATTTAAAAACCAATCTTTAAAGTTTTGATGTACAATACTTCCCGACAAATCTCCCTGAGTTAGGTATTTTGTATCTTCTAGAATAATGTCTTTTAAAATAAATTCTTGTTTGTCTAAAACAATACTTGTATTTCCTTTTAAATCAAAATCTACATTCAAATACGGAAAAGCTAATCCTGCATTTTCAAAATTTAAGACTCCGTTAAAGTCGGGGTTTCTCAAATAACCTTTTGCTGTAAAATCTCCTGTTACCTTTCCTCTAAGTTTAGACAAAACGTCTTCTCCAAGCGGACTGAAAGCTGCAATATCATACTCTTTCAGATAAATATCTAAATCTATAACAGGCCTGTCTTGTGAAAAATCGACCCCACCTGTAGCTGATATATGCTTTGCGTTTTCATTTTCTAGAGATACGTTAACATTGTATTTCTCATAAGAATTCTCTCCTGTAATATTCAATGCTAAATTCCCTTGTGAGTAATCATTTATATAAAAATTCTCTACATACAAATTCCCTTCTGGGGCCAAGGTTTCGTTTTCTTGCTTAAACGCTAACCTTCCGTTTAATTTTCCATCTAGTTTTAAACTATCAATAGGAGGTAAAAAGCTCGCTAGTTTAACTTTGTTAAAATCTGCTTCTATATCTTTATAAGTACTATCTCTTACAATGCCTTTAAAATCTATTCGTTGCTCTCCAGATTTAAAAACAAAAGGACTAATGGTAAAATCATCTTTTTGCAAATCAAATGTTACTTTGTTATTTTTATCGTCATTTGGATTTACTTCCCAATCAAACCCCTTGTAATATAGCTTCGACTTTTGAATTCCAACAACAGATTTTTGAAATTCATTTATTGTATAAAAGAAATCTAAGCTAAAACTTTCTTCATAATCCTTTCCTCCTTTAAAAACCGATTTAAAAAATAGCGTATCATTTTTTGTACGGTTTAATAGGTTCAATTTTTCAATGTTATAGTACTTTGTATTTACTTTATTTGCGGTTAAGTGAGTACTGTATAAAGGGTTTTTATTATCCAACCTTAACACCACTCCTTCTATTATGTTTTTATATGCATTTATTTCAGGAGATTCAAACGTAAGTTTTAACGAGTTCTTGTCTGAATTGATACGTCCTTTTAATCGTGTATTCTTTCCTATAGAAATATTTGGTAAAAAAACATCAATTATTTGGTTATAAATTGTGAAATCAAAATCTAAAAACTGATTTGGCGCCACTTCATGCGGGCGATAGTTTGTGTATACACTACCTAAGGCATTTTGAGTGATAGGCAGCAGCTCTTCAAAAGAAAACTTACCTTTTACATATCCTTTCACAATATCTTCTGAATTTACTTCAATAGTTTTTATGCTATCTTTTACTGATGAATTTACTTCAAAACTCTTAAATGGATAACTTTGTTTTTGGTTGGTATAAATTAAGTTTTTAAAGGTTGCTTTTCCAATAATATCATCAAAGGTATTTCCAGAGATATTTAAATTGATGTTCCCCTTAAGTTCAGCAATACTATCACGGGTAAATAAGTTTGTTTTTTTCAAGTCTATTCTATCAACAGCAGCAATGAAGTCGAATTTGTTAATCTCAGATGAAAAATCCGCTAACCCTTCAAATTTCAGTTTAAAATTATCATCAGCTGCATTTAACAAACCATCAAACTTTTTATTTTGAAATTGTCCGTTTACTTGTAAATTTTTATATTCATAATCATTAAAATACAGGCTACTTATTTTACCTATAATTATGGTGTTTATATTGTCTACATTAAATCCACTTCCATTAACATCCGCTTTTAGTGAAACAGTTCCTAGAACTGGATCATTTGCAAAAACACCAAGATCAAAATTTTTAAACTCTACCTCTCCTGTGTACTCTGCTTTGTCAATATTATCAATATTTGTTAATTGAAGATCAGAGATTGCGGTTCCAATTTCAGATTTTACGGATACCGTAGCATCCATTTGTTGCGGAGTTACTTTTACGATTCCATTCAAAGTAAAATTCCCTAATCTTTGAAATTCTGTAGGTAACGTTCTTCCCAATAAATTTGGCAGTACACTTCGTAACTGATAATAATTAGCTGTTAGATTATCTAAATCGGCATCAAAAACAAAACCTCTACTTGTTTTAATAGCGTTTACAAATCCCATATTTCCAATAATCCTCATTCCTCCCTTCGAGTGTACTCTTACATTATTGGCACTAAAATTATTCAAGACGCCGTCAATATCTCCACTTATATACAGAAAATCGTGTCCACCAATTTCATTGTATAGTTTGTTTAAATCTCTTACTGAAACTACACTTTCTTGAAACTTAGCCTTAATTCTAACTTTATCATTAAAATTTACAAAGTCTTTTCGATTGTAGGCAAACCTAACTTCAGCTTGTAACTTTGTATTATTGTCTGTTGTTAAAGTTGTATTCTTAAAATCCATAAAGGATTTTGTATATGTAAAATCGGTAGCTAAATTTGATACATTTACCCCCCTATTTTCAGTAAAATACATATTTCTTATTTTCATAGAAACATCAGGGCCTATAATAGAGAAATCGTTTAATTCTGCTCCTGCACGGTAGGCAGCAAACTCGAGAGGGGCCTCTTTGTTCTCATCCATTAACTTAAAAGTTAAATCTTCTAAAGAAATTTTATTACTTTTCAGAATAAACGGAGTAGCTATACTGTCTCTAGGCTTTCCATCTTCAAAACTATCTATAAAAATAGACATGTTATCATTATTTTCACCTTTGTATGTTTTCATATAAAAATGAACACCGCTTAAAGATGCCTCTTCTAAATCTACTTGGTTTTCTAAAACACGCTTCGCATTCTGTATAGAAGTTGTTAAGTTGTTTACAAATATTAACGTGTCTTTATGATGATCTCGAATTTCAATTTCTTTTAATTGAATATTTCCAAACCATGATAAGTCAATTTTTCGTACAACAATATTGGTATTGTATTCCTTATTTACCCAATTCGTTGCTTGCTTGGCAAGTTGACTTTGTACGAAAGGTAAGGATAGTAAAATAAAAAGCAAGAGTAAAAAAAGTACTGTATACTTTAGTATTCTACCTATTATGTTTCCTAATCTTTTAATAATCCCGCTTATTTATAATCCTATTTAACAAAAGTAATCAGCAAACTGCAAAAATGCTGCCTTATTTTAAAGAAATGTTATTTTTAACGAAAATCTAACGTAATATCGATATTTTTGTACCCTAAATCAGAGAAGATTTGAGTACAGAAAACATCTATATTTTAGGTATTGAAAGCTCTTGTGATGATACAAGTGCATCGGTAATTTGTAACGGAAAAGTGCTAAGTAATGTTGTAGCAAACCAAGAAGTGCATGCCAAATATGGCGGTGTAGTTCCTGAGTTGGCATCAAGAGCGCATCAACAAAATATCGTTCCTGTTGTACAGCAAGCTATTGAGCAAGCAGGCATAACCAAAAACGATTTAAATGCAATTGCTTTTACTCGTGGGCCTGGATTAATGGGATCTTTATTGGTAGGAACTTCATTTGCTAAATCTTTAGCTTTGGGGCTGAACATTCCTTTGATAGATGTTAACCATATGCAAGCACATATTTTAGCTCATTTTATTGAAGAGGAAGGAAGTAAAATACCTCCTTTTCCTTTTGTTTGCTTAACCATTAGCGGAGGACATACACAAATTGTAAAAATTACCAATCATTTTGAAATGGAAATTTTAGGGGAAACAATTGATGATGCAGTTGGAGAAGCTTTTGATAAATCAGCTAAAATACTAGGGCTGCCTTATCCTGGAGGTCCTTTAATTGATAAATATGCTCAATTAGGCAACCCAAAAGCCTTTACATTTACCAAACCTAAAGTAAGTGATTTAGCGTTTAGTTTTAGTGGATTAAAAACTGGAATCTTATATTTTATTCAAAAAAATGTAAAGGAAAATCCTAATTTCATTCAGGAAAATCTTAATGATATTTGTGCCTCCATTCAACATACTATTATTGAAATTTTAATAGATAAACTTAAAAATACGGTAAAACAAACCAGTATTAAGCATATAGCAATTGCTGGTGGCGTTTCTGCCAATTCAGAAATACGAAAGCGTTTAACTTTAGCTGAAAAACATTGGGGTTGGACAACCTATATTCCTAAATTTGAATATACCACAGATAATGCTGCTATGATTGCCATTGCTGGATATTTAAAGTATTTAAACAACGACTATTCTGATATTTCTGTAACAGCTAAGGCCAGATTAAAAGTTACAGAGTAAACCTCTTTCATACTACAATGACTAACTTTAAAAACAGATTTTTATTTAGTATTACCTATTACTTTTTATGGGTAGTATATTTTTTACTCGCCCGCTTTTTGTTTTTAATATATTACTTTGATAAAACTTTTGAATTACGTTTTTTTACTGCTTTAAAAACATTTGTATACGGTATTCAATTAGATTTTTCTTTTGCGGCTTACTTAGCTGCTATCCCTTTTTTAGTCATCTTACTTTCCATATGGATTCCTAAAAAAGTGGTTGGTTACATTATTAAAGCTTATACTTTTCCTATTCTTTTAGTAATTAACCTGTTTATGCTAACGGATATATCTTTGTATAAATTTTGGGGAGTTCGTATAGATGTAACAGTTTTAAATTATATTAATACCCCCAAAGCAATGCTAGCTTCTGTAAGTACTTTACAGTTAATTGGCGGACTTTTTGCTTGGGCATTACTTTCGGTAATTACTATTTACTGTTTTAATAAGGTGTTGAACAAAGTCCTTAAGAAATTAAATAAAAGACATTTTTTAGAAGCTCCTATATTTTTACTGTTAATTGGTAGCTTAATTATTCCTATGCGAGGTGGTTTTGCTAATATTCCTATTAACCAAAGTAATGTATACTTCTCTAAAAATATGTTTGCCAATCATGCTGCTGTAAACTTTATTTGGAACTTCGCTAATACAATTAGTCATAAAACTGATGGTAAGAATCCCTACATTCATTATAAAAAAGATGTTGCTAAAGACATCATCAATAAAACTAAGAATCAACTTTTAACAGCTAATACAGATGCTATCTTAAATACTCAAAAGCCGAATGTTATTATCCTTATTTGGGAAAGTCTTTCAGCAAAAGCTGTGGGTGTATTGGGAGGTGAATCCGATGTGACCGTAAACCTAAACCAACTTGCAAAAGAAGGTATTTTGTTTACTAATTTCTATGGAAATGGGGACAGAACAGACAAAGGGCTTCCTGCTATTTTAAGCGGTTATTATCCTCAGCCTACAAAAAGCATCATGAAAATTCCGTACAAAGCAAGAAAGTTACCTATACTTACCAAAGAAATGAAAAAACTAGGATACAATACTAGTTTTTATTACGGAGGTGATAGCAATTTTGGAAATATGATTACCTATTTACGAAACGGTAAAATTGATAAAATTGTAGATGGAACGGAATTTGACAAAGATAATTGGAACTCAAAATGGGGAGCTCATGATCACATTTTTTTAGATCGATTTATGAAAGATTTATCAGATCCAAGCCTTAAAGAACCTTTTTTTGAAGTAGCTCTGACATTAACCAGTCACGAACCTTATGAATTTCCTGGAAAATATAAATTCGGTAAAAATTCTGTAGAAAATTTATACAGAAGCGCTCAAGCTTATACAGACAAGGCCATAGGAAAGTTTATTGAGGAAGCCAAAAAACAACCTTGGTGGGATACTACATTAATTGTTATTTTATCTGATCACGGACACCCATTACCTAAACATAAAGGATATTTTAATGCTCCTAAAAGATTTCAAATCCCAATGGTTTGGTTGGGCGGTGCTCTTAACAAAACAGGAATTACCATTGATCATTTTAGCGCTCAAAGTGATTTGGCGTATACTTTAACAGACATGTTGGGAGGCAAACCAGAACAATTTCAGTTTGGAAAAAATATTTTTAATACTTCTGAAAATCAATATGCACATTATGTTTTTAATAAAGGATTTGGTACTGTTTCTAAAAACGGAACTTTTGTTTATGATTATGTTAGCAACAAATCCGTTATACAAGAAGGTAATTATCAAGCTTTAGATTCTTTAGGAAGAGCTATTAGTCAGAACGCCTATCAAGATTTTTTAGATAAATAAAAGTTAATCTTTGATTGAGAAATAAATCGTTAAAATCCATTTCATTACTTTTACCCTATGAAATGGATTTTAACGTTATTTTTATTTACTTCTTTAGTTGTTGAGTCTCAAAAATTACCTGACGGTTTTTCATATATAAAAGAGGTATCTCCTACTATACAAGGTGAATTAAGATATTGTCATACCAATAATTTTATGGGGGTTCCAGTTAATGGATATGAAGAAAATACCCTTATAGCTACTACTCCCACTGCTAAAGCTTTAAAAAAAGTTCAAGATGAGTTAGCAAGTCAAAAATTAGGCTTAAAAGTTTATGATGCTTATCGCCCACAAACAGCAGTAAATCATTTTGTAAAATGGGCTCGGGTAATAAACGATACCCTAATGAAACAACAATATTATCCTGATGTTAACAAACGTCATTTGTTTAAGCTGGGATATATTTCTTCTAAATCTGGTCACTCAAGAGGCAGTACTGTCGACTTAACAATTATACACTTAGAAACGGGTAAAGAATTAGATATGGGAAGTCCCTATGATTTTTTTGGAGTTTCTTCTCATATTACTTATGAAAACCTTACCAAACAGCAAAAAAAGAACAGACAATTACTACAAAAAATAATGCGTAAACATGGTTTTAGGTCTTATAGCAAAGAATGGTGGCATTTTACCCTAAGAGCTGAGCCTTTCCCTAAAACCTTTTTTGATTTTCCTGTAAAATAACTAGTTTTAACTCTTTATTTTAAAATCACTTAAAAATCGGCATTATATTTGCTTAGATTTATTTCCAATGATGAAAATAATACCAACACTTCTAATCGTTTTTTTATGTAGCATACCATCACATGTTTTTGCACAGATGGATGGCACTGTTAGTGGTAAAAAAAAGGGAAACTCTACTTTTGGAGTGATTACTGCGCCAGCCAAAGAAGTAAAAAAACCAGAATCATTGGATTTTGGTAATACTAATGGTTTTAAGACTGCACATCAAAAACAACAAAAAGAACTTCAAAAAAAGCAAGCTCAAAAAGATATAGAAAATAAAGGGATCTTAACTAAGGCCAGAATAGCTGAAGAACAATACTTAAAAAATTTCAAACAGATTAATGGAATGTACCAATACCCTGTTATTGATCAAGATTTAGGGAGTTTTAGCACTAAGTCTAAAAGTGTTAATATAATCTGTAGAGACTATCAATATCCCGATGGGGACAAAGTTACAATCAGCATAAATGGTATACCTGTTGTTAGCAACCTTACCTTAAGACAAAGTTACCAATCTTTCAACCTTCCTTTAGATGAAGGCATTAATACTATAGAAATTATTGCCCTTAATCAAGGGACTTCTGGCCCTAATACCGCTGCTTTTAAAATTTACAATGATGCAGGCATGTTAATTTCTTCTAATGAATGGAATTTAGCCACAGGTGCTAAAGCCACGATTATTGTAGCTAAGGAGCAGTAATTGCACCTCTCTTTTTCATCTAAAACCTTTGATTAACTTTTAGTAATAACGTTTTTTAAATTACTAAAAACTACTTATTTTTGTAGCTACGTTTTGCAACAGGTAAAACAAACAAACATTTAAATAAACAACTAAAGTATATAATGAAAAAAGTCACCAAAGAAACCTATATCAACTGGTATAGAGATATGCTATTTTGGAGAAAGTTTGAAGACAAGCTAGCAGCAGTTTACATTCAACAAAAAGTTAGAGGTTTTTTACACTTATATAACGGTCAAGAAGCTGTTTTAGCAGGTTCATTACATGCAATGGATTTGACAAAAGATAAAATGATTACTGCATACCGTAATCACGTTCAACCAATTGGTATGGGAGAAGACCCTAAACGTGTTATGGCTGAGTTGTATGGTAAAGCTACAGGTACTTCTCATGGTATGGGAGGTTCAATGCATATCTTTTCTAAAGAATACCGTTTCTATGGTGGTCACGGAATTGTAGGAGGACAAATTCCTTTAGGTGCTGGTATCGCTTTTGGAGATAAGTACAAAGGTAGCGATGCTGTTACTCTATGTTATTTCGGTGATGGAGCGGCACGTCAAGGTTCTTTACATGAAACTTTTAACATGGCTATGAACTGGAAGTTACCAGTAGTGTTTATCGTTGAAAATAACGGGTACGCTATGGGAACCTCTGTTGAAAGAACAGCAAACCATACTGATATTTGGAAACTTGGTTTAGGGTATGAAATGCCTTGTGGACCTGTTGATGGAATGAATCCTATTAAAGTCGCTGAGGCTGTAGATGAAGCTATTCAAAGAGCTCGTCGTGGTGACGGTCCTACCTTCTTAGAAATGAAAACGTATCGTTATAGAGGTCACTCTATGTCGGATGCTCAACATTATCGTACCAAAGAAGAAGTTGAAGAGTACAAAAAAATAGATCCTATTACTCAGGTTTTAGAGATTATTAAAGAAAAGGAATACGCTACAGAAGAGGAAATCAAAACAATTGATAAGGAAGTAAAAGATATGGTTAAGGAATGTGAAAAATTCGCAGAAGATTCTCCATATCCAGCGCTTAATCAATTATATGATATGGTATACGAACAAGAAGATTATCCATTTATAAAATCTAAGTAAACAATGGCTACAATTATAAACATGCCTCGCTTGAGCGATACGATGGAAGAAGGAGTGGTCGCTTCTTGGCTAAAAAAAGTAGGTGATAAAGTTGAAGAAGGAGATATTTTAGCTGAAATCGAAACTGATAAAGCAACTATGGAATTTGAATCTTTCCACGAAGGTACTTTATTACATATCGGTGTTCAAGAAGGTGAAACAGCTCCTGTTGATAGTTTATTAGCTATTATTGGAGAAGAAGGAGAAGATTTTTCAGCATTATTAAACGGAAATACTTCTGCTCCTGCTGAAACAAAATCAGAAGAACCTAAAACCGAAGAACCTGAAACAGCATCTAGCAATGCTTCTATTCCTGAAGGAGTAAAAGTGGTAACCATGCCTCGTTTAAGTGATACGATGACTGAAGGTACCGTAGCTACTTGGTTAAAAAAAGTAGGTGATAAAGTTGAAGAAGGTGACATTTTAGCTGAAATCGAAACTGATAAAGCAACTATGGAATTCGAATCTTTCAACGAAGGTACTTTATTACATATTGGTGTTCAAGAAGGTGAAAGTGCTCCCGTAGATAGCTTATTAGCAATTATTGGTGATGCTGGTACTGATGTTTCATCATTGGTAGAAGCTCATAATGCTGGTACTTTGGCAAATACTGACGCTTCTGAAAAACAAGAAGAAGCTCCTAAGGCTGTAGAAAACAAAACAGAAACAGTCGCTGCTCCAGTTGAAACAGTATCTAATAATAAAGGAGGTCGAATTTTCGCTTCTCCCTTAGCTAAGAAAATTGCTAAAGATAAAGGGATTAATTTGGCAGATGTAAAAGGTTCTGGAGAAAATGGTCGTATCATCAAAAAAGATGTTGAAAACTATACTCCAGCTGCTAAAGTTGAAGCTCCTGTAGCTACAAGTGCAGCTACAACTCCATCAGCAGTAACTAATTTTGCAATTGCTGGAGAAGAAAACACTTCTGAAGTTAAGAACTCTCAAATGCGTAAAGCGATTGCTAAGGCATTAAGTAATTCTAAATTTTCTGCTCCTCACTTCTACTTAAATATAGAAGTAGATATGGACAATGCAATGGCTTCTCGTAAAACCATTAACGCAATTCCTGATACTAAAATATCTTTCAACGATATGGTTGTAAAGGCATGTGCAATGGCTTTGAAAAAGCACCCACAAGTTAATACTAGCTGGACAGATAACGATACGTTGTTCCACAGTCACATTCACGTAGGTGTTGCGGTTGCGGTTGATGAAGGCTTAGTTGTACCTGTAGTAAAACATACAGATGCTTTAAGTTTAACACAAATTGGTGCTGCTGTACGTGATTTGGCTGGTAAAGCTAGAAACAAGAAAATTACTCCTGGAGAAATGCAAGGAAGTACCTTTACCGTTTCTAACTTAGGAATGTTTGGAATTGAGAGTTTTACTTCAATTATTAACCAACCAAACTCTGCAATTTTATCAGTAGGTGCCATCGTACAAAAACCAGTAGTTAAAAATGGAGAAATCGTTGTAGGTAATACAATGAAATTAACCTTAGCATGTGACCACAGAACGGTTGACGGTGCTGTTGGTGCTCAGTTTTTACAAACTTTAAAAACCTATATTGAAAATCCAGTTACTATGTTGGCTTAGTTTTCAATAAAACTATAAATAAAAAAGCTCGCGAATTGCGAGCTTTTTTTTGTTAATTAAATTAGGTGTTATTTTGAATTGATAATTTTGATTACCTCTTTTACCAATTGAGGAACCGATGCAGGATTTTGTCCTGTTACCAATCTTCCATCAACTTCTACATGTGCATCAAGAGGAGAGCTTGAGTAAAAGAAGTTTCCACCATGCTTTTCAATTGTCTCTCGAATTAAAAAAGGAAAGCTTTTAAAATACGCTCTATCTTTCTTTTCATGATCTTCAGGAAAACCATTGACACGTTTATTTTTCACCACATATTCTCCGTTACTTTTCTTTAAAAAAACAATTCCAGCAGTACCATGACACACTGCGCTGATAACTCCATTTTGGCTTTCATAAATATCCATAGCTATCTTTTGAATTTCTTTATTCTTAGGCACGTTAAACATCGCACTACCACCTCCCACATAGTAAATAGCTTTATAATCAAGCGAACGAACTTGCTTGGGTGTTTTAGTGTATTTTAAAGCATACATAAAATCATTATCGTATAAATATTTCTTCTTCTTTTTCTCTGAAGTATTCAAATATTTTAAAGGAATAGCACCTCCTTGTGGACTTATAATATCTATGTTAAAACCAGCATCTTTAAACATTTCATAAGCCACTATAATCTCATCAAAACTATTCCCCGTAGGAATATCAGTTCCTAAATAATAATCTGTGTTAGAAACTACAAATAAAATTTTATTTCCCGTTTCTATAGATGATTCTCTCGTTGCTGTTTTACTGATGATTTTCCATTCGTTAGTAAACTTCTTTAATAAAAAAAGATCAATAAATCTCCATTTACGGTTAGGTATTAAAATTTCAACTTTAGCAGTGGCAATATCATTAGTGATATCAATTGAAATGATTTCTCCTATCCTGCCATTAAACTCTCCTTTTTTATCCGCTGAGAAGAAATTTGTATACTGTTCTGGAGAATAACGCTTGAAGCCATTCTTTGTGGTTAAATAAAGTGTTGCATCTTTTGAAAAAGAGTTTTTTAATATATGGAGTCTATTATATGAACTTCCGTTTATATAACTTTTAAGAGTTTCTTCTACAAGCTCTTTATCAGAAAGAGGTAAATTAGTATCTGGACGATCTAAACTTTCATAAAACAATCTATCATCAGAGACAAAGCTCTTATCGTAATTAATTACTTTTTGTTGTTTGTTTCCATAGGTATTAATTAGAAGTTCTTGTTTAATATCTTCTTTATCTTGTGAAAAACACGATAAAGAAAAGAGTACTGAAATGAATGTTGTAATAATTTTCATATTTAAAAGATTTAAATTTTACTTCAAATCTCCTAAAACAACTTTCTTTCTTGATGAAGTCTTATAATTTAGGCGTCCTAAATTATAATTGTGTACTCGTTAGTCTTCTAAAAACTGTTTTTGGTACTGCGCTGGTGTTAACCCCACAATTTTCTTAAACGTAGCATAAAAATTTGATTTTGAAGAAAAACCAGCTTCAAAACCGATGCTTTCTAAAGTAATTTTATGATTTTCTCGCAACAACTTCTTTGCTTCTTCTATTCTGTATTCATTTAAAAAACTTGCAAAGCTTTTTCCTAAGTTATCGTTTAAAAATTGCGATAATTTATGCGAAGATATTTCTATTTTAGACGAAACATCGGACAATTTTATATCTGTTGCTTTATATAGTTCTTCTTCTTTCATTAAAAAATCTAATTGTCTGTTTAACAAATCAGCTTCTTCGTTCACTATCTTCTTAGCGGAGTACTTTTCTGGCAAATCTTTGAAAATAGACTCTCTATTTTTCTTAGAAAGAAATAGTAGTATTAATGCATAAAATACAATAGAGAAAGTAACAGTTCCCACAAAATAAAAATAGAAGTAACCAATAATATAAGCTAGATAAATGAGTAGATTACTTAGATAAACAGCCATTATCCAAACTTCGGGAGTACTACAAGTATCTTTCTTTGAAAACAATTTCTTAAAAGTATTTTTTAAAATAAAAGCAGATAAAAGTATGTAAATACCCCAAACGACATAAATAAACTTTACAAAATAAGTGTTCCAAAAAAGAGCATCTGTTGCATAAGGCTTTATAATGCCAACAATGATTATTATAAAGAAGAAGAAGAAGAAATGAAGTTTCCAACTCAATGGAATTTTCTTCGTTTTTCTTACAGACGATTTGAGGTAAAAATACAGTGAGACTCCTATTAAAAAACAGGCTGATAAACCTATTTGAATAATCAGTAAGCTTCTTTCTTCTCTTGGTGTGAATATTGTGTAGACAGATTTCCCTATTCTAACTGTTAAAAAGAAAACTAGCAATCCAAATAAAAAATTAGGGACTCTTTTAACTCTTTCTATCAATAAAAAATACATACTGACCAGAAAACCATTAAAAACCCCCAAAGAACATATGAAAAATAAAACTGCCTTACCTAAACTCATTTTTGCTTATATAAAACGTAAAGATTAAAAAACAAATTTCAATCTACAAATCTTATTTACGCAAATGCTTCTTAAACCATTTAGCTATGTAAGGGACGTATAACAACGATTAAAAAGTATAAATATATTAGTAGGTTCCACTTTTATTTGCCTTCTAAGGC
>NZ_JAZDVY010000013.1:0-76282 GCF_036350695.1 Tenacibaculum sp. FZY0031 | reverse complement strand
GTGTATCAAGAGGTATTGGAGGGATCAGATTTTGAGGTATCTTATATAGAAGGCAAGGAAACGATAGGAGCGTATATTGAATCATTTGTACGTCCATTTGATTTAAACAAAGAGTATCCTTTTCGAGTAGGTATTGTACGAGATATAGAGGGGGGTCATTTGTTGTTGATAGACATGCATCATATAATTAGTGACGGGGTTTCCCATAGCATCTTGTTAGAAGAGTTTGCTCGTTTATACGAAGGAGAAGCTTTACCAGAAGTATCGTTACACTATAAAGACTATGCAGAATGGCAACAGAGCGAGGTTCACAAAGAACAACAAGCAAAAGACAAGGAGTATTGGGAGAAAATGTATGTAAATAAAGTAACACCATTAACGTTGTCTTATGATTACATGCGACCAAGGGTTAAAAACGATCTAGGATCCTCTACAGGTATAACTCTTACGGCAGAATTGACAAAAAAGATAAGAAACTTATTAGAGTCAAAAGATGTAACGATGTTTATGTTTTTACTGTCTATTCACAAAATAGTATTGAGTAAATTAAGTGGTCAAGAAGACATAGTTATTGGTACCCCTACCTCAGGAAGAAGCCATGCAGATGTAGAACAAATGGTTGGGATGTTTGTCAATACCTTGGCACTTCGCAGTGCTCCAAGTGGAGAAAAACGTTATGTAGATTACTTATCGGAAGTAAAGGAATTGGTTTTATCAAGTTTTGAACACGAAGAATATCAATATGAAGATTTGATAGAAAGCCTTTCGTTATCTAGAGATGCTAGTCGTAATCCGTTATTTGATGTGATGTTTACATATCAATACGAAGAGGAAGTAGGAGACAAAGTAGAAAAAGGAACAATTGAGTCATACCAATCAGGCAAAAATACAGTCTCTAAATTTGATTTAGAATTTAATGCTTCAGACAACGGGAAAGAAATAGCTTTATCCGTTACCTATTGTACAGCTTTATTTAAAGAAAGCACCATTCAAAATTATATAAAATATGTTGAAAATTGTATTCATCAGGTTTTAAATAGTGCGGAAAAGAAGCTTATAAATCTTGAAGTTATAACTCAAGAAGATAAAGAAAAACTGGTAAATAATGTAGGGAAAGGTATTGTAAATACTTATTATAAAGAGAGTTCTTTCTTAGAGTTATTTAAAAAACAAGTCAAGTTAAACCCCGATTCTATAGCAATAGCTTATGAAGAAAAAGAATTAAGCTATAAAGAATTAGATTATCGTTCAACAGAGGTCGCATTAATGCTACAAGAACAAGGAATAAGACCTCATGATTTTGTAGGACTTTATGTAGAAAGAAATATCTCTATTCCTATAGGTATTTTAGGGATTTTAAAAATGGGAGGAGTATATGTGCCAATAGACATAGAGTATCCAGAAGAAAGAGTAAACTTTATAATTTCGGATTCTCAAATAAAATGTTTAATTGCGAATGATTCTAAAAAATTGGAAGCACTCAGTTTAGAAAAAACAAAAGTTCTTTCAATTGCAACCGACAAACAACACTCTCTTTTAAAAATAAAAAACGTTAATGTACCTAACATTGTTAATGAGGACTTAGCTTATATGATTTATACCTCAGGAACAACAGGAAGACCAAAAGGAGTAATGACTTCACATAGAGCCTTGTCAGATTATGTACATACAGTGATTGGATATTTTGGGTTAAAACCAACAGATAGTATTTTACAACAATCCAGTATTTCGTTTGATACTTCAATAGAAGAAATATTTCCAATATTAGGAGTTGGAGGAAAACTAGTTATTACAGAAGAACGAAGAGATTTTGAAAAAGTGGTGTTAGATTGTTTAAAGCATAAAATTACTGTGCTTAGTACTAACCCATATTTGTTAGAGTATGTAAATGAGCATATAGAAGATTATGAACTTTCGTTAAGAATTTTAATAAGTGGAGGAGATACGTTGAAATGGAGCCAAGTAAATAACCTGATTTCTAAATTTTCAGTGTACAATACCTATGGACCTACAGAAACTACAGTATGTGCAACATACTATAAAGTAGAAAAGCAATTAGAACGTCTTCCTATAGGGAAACCTATATGGAATAGGGAAGTATATATTTTAGATGCAAACTTAAAATTACAACCAGAAGGAGTTGTAGGAGAGCTTTATATTGGAGGAGCAGGAATCGCAGAAGGTTACTTAAATAGATCAGAGTTGACAGCTGAACATTTTGTAGTCAATCCATTTAAAGAAAAGAAGAAAATGTATCGAACTGGAGATTTAGGTAAATGGTTGCCAGATGGAAATATAGAGTTCTTAGGTAGAAAAGATACGCAGGTTAAGATTCGAGGCTATCGTATAGAGTTGGAAGAAATAGAAAATAAACTCCTTGAAATTGAAGGAGTAAGACAAGCAAAAGTTATTGTTGTAGATCATAAGGAAACAAAACAATTAGTTGCTTACGTCGTTTCAGAAAATCTAAATAAAGAAACAATCAGAACAGCGTTAGCAAATCATTTACCAGACTATATGATTCCTGTAGGGTATCATTTCATAGAAAAGATTTTGTTAACAGAAAATGGAAAAGTAGCTATAGAAGCTTTACCAGCTCCTAAAATTGAAGGAGACAAATCTGAATACATTGCCCCTAGAAATAAAACTGAACGTAAGTTAGCGACTATATGGGAAGCTCTTTTACATTGCGATAAGGTTAGTATAAAAGATAACTTTTTTGAATTAGGAGGACATTCATTACTACTAATAAAACTAAAAGTAGCAATTAAAAAAGAGTTAGGCTTGCAAGAGTTAGAACTTCAGATGTTATTTAAGTATCCAACGATTGAAGAGTTTAGCAAAGCTGTGAGTCAATTTGTACTTAGTGCCAAACAAAAAAATAGTAGGCTAAAGCAATTAAGTTTGGGAGGAGAGTGGTCTCCAATTTACATTATACCAGGACTATATGGTATGGTTGATTACTATTATGATTTGGCGCAAATGTTAGGAGAAAACAGAGCCGTTTATGGAATAGAAGCTTATGGTATGCAAGGAGAGGAATTGCCTTTGTCAAGTGTTGAAGAAATGGCTCGAAAAAACATTGAAGAAATTCGAAAAGTACAGCCTAAAGGACCGTATGCTATTGTAGGACATTCAGATGGTGGAATCATAGCCTTAGAAATGAAAAGGCAATTAGATGCCGAAAAGGAACTCGTAATTTTAACAATGTTAGATTCTCAATTAGGAATTCAACCAGTGAAAGAAGAACAAATAGGAGAACATGTATCTTTTTTATTAGAACGCTATTTACGAGAAGAATTCTTTACTCCTAAAGAAGGATGTAAAAGAGAGCATATTGAAAAGGAGTTTTTTGAAATGAAAAATAATATTTCTAAAAAAGGAATTAGCTCAGTAGTATTTAATTTTTTAGAAACGTATTTTGAAATTGATGATTACATGGAAACCTTTAAAAAATTATTTAAGGTGTGCTTAACAAACTTAACATTAGATTATGAAATAGTGAATGATAATTATGAAGCACTTTTAATACAGGCAGAATCACATAATTATGAGTTTAAAGATGAAAATGTAAAACGTTGGAAATCAAAAAATTCAAGAATGATATTTGAAACAAGTTCTGGAGACCACTTTACAATGGTTCAGAAAGAAAATGTAGAAGAACTTTCCAAGAAAATTCTAACTTTTATGACTACAGAGATCATCATTGAGTAAGAAAATGAGAAAACTAAAGAAAAATAATTAAAAAATAGCGGAAGCCGAAAAGCTATACGAGTAGGCAATAACTTAACTAATTTAAAAACGATGTGTAAATCAACTTTACAAGAATTTAAAAAAGGGAAAAATGAAATATTTCCTAACGAAAAAATGAAATCTATTTCAGCAGGTTCTCGATCTATTTCAGCAGGTTCTTATTTGTGTGAAATTTGTTACCCAGCATGTTGTAGTCAAGCATTGCACGATCTTACTGGAGGGAAGTAAATTAAATTTAATAATGGTGTCTTAACTAAAATTAGTAATTATTTTAAACGGGTAAAACACTTACTTAATGTTGTATTTTATCGCTTAAAATAGTTATTATTAAAAATCAAAAAACGCTTAATTAATCTACACCAAATAACTAGAATTTAGATGTACAAAAAAAACATACGTTATACCATAGCTTTATTAATTATTTTCCTAGGTTCAGGAATTATATTTGGACAAAAAGTGAAAGAAAAAAGTTCTCTTTTTTCTAAAGAAATGATTTCTGAAATAGAAGCATTAATGGAAGAGGGAGATATTCCAGGTATAGCCATTGGTATTGTCAAAGGCAATCATAAAGAAATAAAAACATTAGGGTATCAAACTACAAACAATGATAAAGAAATAACCAATCATACCCTTTTTGAACTGGGGTCTACTACAAAGGCATACACAGCTTTGGCTATCCTAAAATTAGTTGAAGAAAAGAAAATAGATTTAGCTAAAAATGTGTCAGATTATTTCCCTTGGTTCGTTGTTACTTTTCAAGGGAAAGAAACACCAATTACAATAAAACAATTACTTCACCATACAAGTGGAATACCTTGGGAAACATTATCTCTCATTCCTGAGGATAGAAGTGAAAAAGCATTAAGAAATACCGTAGACAAAATCAATGGAATTGAGTTAAGTACAGCTCCTGGTACTAGTTATGAATACGCTACCATAAACTATGACATTTTAGGATTATTAATTGAGAAAGTATCAAAAATGCCTTACGATGTGTATGTTGAAAACGAGGTGTTGTTTCCTTTAGAACTTAAAGATACCTATGTGGGTTCTGATGAAGTTAAAGATAGAATGAGTATTGGTAATAAAATTAGTTTCTTTAAAGCCAGACCTTATGATGCTCCAATTTATAAAGGGAATGAGCCTGCTGGGTATATTGTGTCCGATATCGACGATATGACGAAATGGCTGCAATATCAAATGGGGATACAGAATAACCAATTTCAAGATATAATTACAAAATCACATACAAGAGATCAATCGGTAAAACCACACGGATTAGCATCTTATGCTTATGGTTGGGAGGTTTCTTTAAGAGGAGATGATGCAGTTTATCATGGGGGAATGAATCCCAACTTCTCTTCTTTTGTAGGTTTTAGAAAAAAAGAAAATGCTGGAGTTGTATTGCTAGCAAATGCAAATAGTGATTATACTCAAATTTTAGGAGATCGTTTACTCAAGTTAGTAGCAGGAGATAAAATTAACTCATTAGAGCTGCATGCATCACAAGACAAAAGTTTTTCTGTAGTATCAATTTTAATAGGAATATATCTTTTAGGAGTCTTATTTTTTATAGGTTATATTGTGTATGATATCGTTAAAGGAAGACGCTCTTTTGAGAGGTTAACCTTAAGAAAAGGTAAAGACTTATTAATATCGTTACTAGCTTTTATTCCATTTTTAGCAGGAATTTATTTACTACCAACTGCCATGGCTAATTTTACATGGGAATCTGCCTTGGTTTGGACCTCTTTTAGTTTTGCAGCCGTAGCTCTACTAGCAGTAACAGGTATGCTGTTAAGTTATATGGCATTAATTATAGCTACTGTTTTTCCTGAAAAAAACGAGTACAAAAGAGTGGCTCCTAAGGTTATTGTTCTGAGTGTAATTTCAGGTTTAGCAAATATGGTAGTTATCGTACTCATTACATCTTCTTTTCAAAGTAATATGGAATTAAAATACATGCTGTTTTATTTTGCGTTGGCAGCTGGTACATATTTGTTAATGAGGAAAATAGTTCAAGTTAGAATGGTTTATGTTACTAAAAATATCATTTATGATTTGCGTATAAGTATGATAGATAAAGTTTTCCTTACTTCTTTTGAAAAATTTGAAAAAATAGACAGAGGTAGGGTGTATTCTGTAATGGATGATGATATCGGTACAATTGGTCAATCTGCAGATACATTTGTAAGTATTACAACCAACATAATTACAGCTTTTGGTGCATTTACTTATATGGCAATTCTGAATATGTGGATAACCTTAGTTACTGTTTTAATGATTGGTGTTATTACTTCAATTTACTATGTAGTTAGTAATAGAGCCAAAGGCTTATTCGATATCGCTAGAGAAACAAAGACGGTTTATCTAGAACTTCTTAATGGAATGATAGATGGATACAAAGAATTAAGTATTAATAAAAAGAAAAAAGAAAATTACAAAGAAGACCTCAAATACAGTACAGAAGAGTTTAGAGATAAGAGTACTAAAGCAAATATTAAATTTATAAATGCCTTTCTTGTAGGAGAATCGTTATTAATTGTGCTCTTAGGGGTAACAGCTTTTGGAATTCCAGAATTCTTCCCTCATGTACAAGACGGACTTGTATTGAGTTTTGTAGTAATTTTATTATACCTTATTGGTCCTATCAACGGTATTTTTAATGCAATACCCCAGTTAATTCATTTACAAATTGCTTGGAAGAGGATTCAGAATTTATTAGATGATATTACATTAGAGACAGAGGAGAATGTAACATCAAAGACCATAACTGTTCCTACCGTACTAGAATCTTTTCAAGCCGATTCTGTAGAGTTTGAGTACGGGAACGGATTTTCTGTAGGACCTATAAATTTACAGGTAAAAAAAGGAGAAGTTCTTTTTATTATAGGAGGAAATGGAAGTGGAAAAACAACACTATCCAGATTATTAACAGGTTTATACACTCCACAATCAGGTGAAATTCTTATAAATGGAGAAAGAGTAAGCGCAAAAGAATTAGGAGAATATTATAGTGCCGTATTCAATCCGTTTTATCTTTTTCAAAAGATATATGCAGAAGATATAAATTTAGATGAAGATAAAATAAAGGAACTATTAGAAGTGTTACAACTTCAAGAAAAAGTAAACATAGAAGACGGTAAATTTAGTACGATTTCTCTTTCTGGCGGACAATTAAAAAGATTGGCATTACTACAATGTTATCTTGAAGATAAACCAATTTATCTCTTTGATGAATGGGCAGCAGATCAAGATCCTGTATTTAGAAAATATTTTTACAGAGAACTATTACCAAAAATGAAAGAACAAGGGAAAATTATAATAGCAATTTCTCACGATGATCAATATTTTGATGTCGCCGATAAAATTTTAAAATTAGATTTTGGTAAAGGAGAATATGTAAAAGAATATGAATTAATAAATGATAAAAATTTTTTACAAATTTGATAAAGAATTATGAATAAAATAAAACTTTTTTGCTTTCCTTATGCGGGAGGTTCAGCGATGATTTATAACAAATGGGAACCTTTTCTAGATGGTAATATTATACTTAAACCTATTGAATTACCAGGTAGAGGAAAACGAATTAAAGAAAAGCCAATGGCTTCTTTAGATGAAATCATAGAAGATATATTTAATACAATTGAAAGTGATATAAAAGGAGGAGAACCTTACGCACTATTTGGGCATAGTATGGGAGGATTAATAGTACATCAATTATTAGAAAAGATACAGGCAAACAAAATGCCATTACCAATGCATGCCTTTTTTTCAGGGAAAGGAGTTCCGCATATCGAAAGGAAGAAAAAAAATTATCACTTAATGGATGACGACGCTTTTAAGAAAGAAATAATGAATTTGGGAGGAACCCCACCAAATTTTTTTGAATATCCAGAGTTGGTTGACATATTTTTACCGTTGCTAAGAAACGATTTCAGCATCGCAGATACAGAAATTCATACTCAAAAATATGAACCAAGAACAATTAATATTACAGCGATGTTTGGAAAAGAAGAAGAGTTTTGTGAAGAAAAAAGAAATGGATGGAAGAAATATACTATAGGAAGCTGTACCTTAAAATATTTTAAAGGAGGGCATTTTTTTATTCACGATGAAACCAAAGAAATCGTAAAAGTAATTAACAATGAATTAGTAATGTTTGCAAAAGCTTAAGCTTTTGCAAACTCATATATAAAAAAAAAGTAGTTGCACACAGTTTATATTTTATACTCAACCTTTCCAGAAAGCCTATCTTCTGAAATATATAATGAGTATGTACAGTTTTTATCTGAAGAATTAAAAGAAAAGAATAAGCTTTATAAACGTTGGGAAGATCAACATTCAAATTTATTTGGTAAGTTACTTTTACAACTAGGGTATAATAAATTAGGTTACAAAGCTTATATATTAAATAAAATAAAATACGGAGACAACCTAAAACCGTACCTGGAAGAAGGTATAAAATTCAATATTTCTCATTCAGGAGAATATGTGTTATGTTGTCTTTCTGAGACAGTAAAATTAGGAATAGATATAGAAGAAATAAAAGACATAGGGTTTAAAGATTTCAAACAAGTAATGAATGAAGAGCAATGGAAGAATATTTCAGATGCTCCAAATCCTCTAAAACAATTTTTTACCTATTGGGTAATAAAAGAAAGTGTAGTTAAAGCAGATGGTCGAGGCTTTTCGCTCTCGCTTCCAGAGATTCACATTTTTGACGAAAAAGCTATTTGTAAAGAAAAAACATGGTACTTGCAGGAAATTCATTTAGCAGAAAACTATAAAACCTATGTTGCTACGAATGTTGAAAAAGTAAATGTAGAACTTATCAATATAGATTTTTATAATGACGCTGAAAAAAGGAACATTCTTAAAAAATTAGAAAAAAGTTTAGATCATTTAAAACAATAAAGTAAAAGAAGTACCATCATTTTCTTTAGAATGGAGTAAAATGTTTCCATCATGTAAATGCATTATTTGTTTAGATAAACTAAGACCAATACCCGTTCCTTGTTCTTTGGTGGTAAAAAAGGGGACAAAAATATCATCAATGATTTCTTCAGGAACCCCCGGGCCATTGTCTGTCACACGTATGAATTTTTTGTTTGAAGAATGTATACCGGCTTCAAGAGATATTTTACATGGAATGGTATTGTTTGTTTTTAGTGCTTGTAGCGAATTTTGAACTAAATTAATCAATACTTGGTTTATTTGTTGTCTGTCTGCAAAAAGTTCTAACTCTGTAGGAGTCGATATCACAGAAAAAGAAACCCCTTTTTTATTGGCCTCAGGTAGCATTAAGTTATGAACTTCAACTAAAAGTGTATGTACTTTAAAAATACTTTTTTCAGGAAGAGGAACACTAATATAACTGCGGTACGAATCAACAAAGCGCAATAAGTTTTTACTTTGAGTCTTTATAACATTCAATCCTTTAGAAATATTCTTTTGTTCAGTTTCTGAAAAATTTTGGAAAGGAGAAGTATTGGTAGGTTCGTAATAACATAAGAGGGAGTCTGCAATCGAAGTTATTGGAGCTACAGAATTCATAATTTCATGAGTCATAACTTTAATAAGACGCATCCAAGAATCGGTTTTATTTTTGTCTAATTCCTGTTTAATGTCTTGAACTGTAATTAGTTTAATTGTATTGGTGAATGATTTAAAAGGAGCTATTTTTACAATTAGTTGCTCAGTTTCTCTTTCGTTCGTAAATTCTATTAATGTTTTATTAGAATTTTTAGAAGTGTCAATAAAGTGAAATAAATGTTCATTTAAACTTTTAATTTGACGAATATTATTTAAAGAGGAATAATTTAGAAGTTCTTTAAGTTTTGAATTTTTAAAAAGAATGGTTCCTTCTTCATTAACAGTGAAAATACCTATATTAGCCTGATTTAGTAAGGTTTTGTAATAATTTTCTTGCGCGCTGTTTTCCGCATAAATACGCTCAATTTTTCGATTAAAAGCGTTGATGTTTTTAGTTAAATTATCTAAAATACTTCCTGAAGAGTACTCTGGAAAGTTTAAACTAAAATCATCGTTTTTTAGAGCTTCGAAAAAAAAAGCAATTTTTTTGTTAACTTGATTGATATAAGAAATTAGAAAAACAGTTTGTAAAATTAGGAAGACTATTAATAGTACAGTTCCATAAAATGAGTCGTGAAAAACAAGAGAAATTCCTAAAGAAGTAAGACTAATTAGAGATATTCGTATAATTATTTGTAAAAAATAAGACTTACTTACCATGAGCATTTATTTTTTTTAATTTATTGTAAAGTGTTTGTCTGGTAATACCTAATTTTTTGGCAGCTTCTGTAAAATTTCCTAGAGAAAGAGATAAGGCTTTGTTAATCAGTTTTGTTTCCATTTCTTCAAGAGTAAAAATAGAAGAGTTGTCCAATTCTTTTTTTTCAGCACTATTTATAATGAAATCATTAGGTGTTAATATCGTAGCATCACTCAAAATTACCGCACGTTCCATGGTATGTTTCAATTCCCTAACATTTCCAGGCCAAGAATGTTCTAGTAGTTTTGTTTGCGCTTTTTCACTTATAGTAAAAGGAGGTTTGTTATATTTTGCTGCAAGAGTATGTAAAAAATGCTCTGCCAATAAAATAATATCATTGCCTCTCTGACGAAGTGGAGGAGAGCTTACATGTATGGTATTAATTCTATAGAGTAAATCCTCACGAAAAGCACCTTCTAAAACCATTTGATCTAAGTTACAATTTGTTGCACAAACTAAGCGAATATCAACAGGAATAGGAGTATTAGATCCTACTTTAACAATAGTTTTATTTTGTATAGCCGATAAGAGTTTAGCTTGCATAGAGAGAGATAGGTTACCAATTTCATCAAGAAACAAGGTGCCAGATTCAGCAGCTTCAAATTTACCGATACGGTCTTCTTTTGCATCAGTAAAGGCGCCTTTTAAATGACCAAAAAGCTCACTTTCAAACAAAGACTCAGAAATAGATCCCATATCAACAGAAATAAAGACCTCGTTTTTTCTAGATGATGTTGCATGAAGTGTTTTAGCAATCATTTCTTTACCGGTTCCGTTCTCACCAGTAATGAGTACATTAACATCAGTGCTGGCAACTTTATCAACTAAGTCGAGTACTTCTTTTAGAGCATCAGACTTACCTATGATAGTATTGTTGTTGTGTTGTGCTATTATTTTTTTGAGTTGTACAGTTTTGTTTTTAAGCTTATGAATTTCAACTTTCGACTGCTTGAGCTCCATAGCTGATTTAACCATTGTTAATAGTTTTTCATTATTCCATGGTTTTAAAATAAAATCGTATGCCTGTTCTTTTAAGGCTTTAACAGCCAGTTCTATATCACCATAAGCAGTCATCATTATAACAGCAGTATCAGGAGAGAGTTCCTTGAGTTTTCTCAACCAAAAAAGCCCCTCATTTCCCGAGTTTATTCCTGCAGAAAAATTCATGTCTAGTAAAATAACATCATAAGTTTTGATATTAGGAAAAGAAGTGATTAGATTCGGATTGCTAATAGAATCTACAGTATTGTATTCAGATTGTAGCATGATTTCTAAAGCACTAAGGACGCTTTTATTATCATCAATTACCAATATTTTTCCAGGGTTCATAGCCTATAAATTTGTTTAGTAAAGATATTAAAATGATAAACTTTGTAAAAATATTTGTCAAAAAAATTGACATCAAGTGTAAATATTTTTTACATAATCAATTGTTTTTTTACTTGCCTCGTATTCTTATGTGTTGGTTTTTAGTAGGTTGTGTTTGTTGGCACCATCTTGGTATATAGCAAACTAACAATTTAATTACAATGACACAAAAAAATATTTTATACGCATTGATTTTTATTTTCTTGAATCCAATGTTAGTATTAGCACAGAAAAGTTGGTCTTTAGATGAATGTATCAATTATGCAATAGAAAATAATCTTTCGATAAAAGATTTTAAATATAGTGAAGATTCAGGACAGGAAACCAAAAGACAAGTCTACAGAAATTTATTTCCAAGAATTTCAGGTAATGTGGGGTATTCAATACAATACGGAAGATCAGTAGATCCTAATAATAACACTTTTGTAAGTACAGATTTCTTTTCTAATAACTATTCAATAAATGCTTCTGTAGATATTTTTAACGGATGGCAAAAACTAAACACCATAGCCTCTGCCAAATTTATTCACAAAGCACTTTCTGAAGAAACGCTTCAAGAAAAGTATATGCTGGCCTTTAGAGTAATGGAACACTATTACAATGTGTTGTATTTTAAAAAAGCGGTGGAGATTTTTAAAGCACAAGAGCAAATTTCTAAAACAAATTTCACTTTTGTTAAGCGACAAAAGGACATGGGAATTAAAGCAGGAGCAGATGTTTATACTGCCGAATCTGCTTTCATGACAGATAAATTAAAACTAACACAAGCCATAAATAATTTACAACTCGCAAAACTTCAGTTGGCTCAGGAAATGAATTTAGAAAATCCATTGCAAATACAAATAAATGAGATTCCAACTTTAGGGAGGAAAGAAAAACAAAACGATTCAATTCACTCTGTAAAACATATTTATAACAAAGCAACTCTTTTTATCCCCTCTATCAAAGCAAGTAAAGCGAGGGTAGCATCAGCTAAAAAAGAGTTGGCAATATCAAGAGGAGCCTTAGCGCCAATGTTATCTTTTTCGTTGGGTTATGGTACAGGGTATTACGAAACAAATGTAGATGATACAGGTAAGATAATATCTTTTAATAAACAGTTAAAAGATAATGCCTCTACCTCTGTAGGTGTTAATTTGCGCATTCCTATTTTTCAAGCTTGGAGTAGAAGATCTAATATAAAACAAAAGAAGATAGCATTATTACAAGCTGAAAATAGTTTTGAATTGGAAAAACAAGAGCTTAGAAAAATTATTGAACAATTAATTCAAGATTATACATCTTCTATTTCCGAATATGAACAAACACAACAGCAAGAAAAAGCAAGAGAGTTATCATTTAAGATAGCTCAAAAAAAGTACAGTAATGGTTTAATTAACGCAATAGACCTTAATACAGAAAAAAATCTCTATGCTACTGCTCAAAACGAAAACTTACAAGTAGAGTTAAAATTAAAGGTTCAAGAACAAACACTATTATTTTATAGAGGAATTCAGGTATTTAATATTAAAAAAACAAACAAAAGATAATGGATATTCAATTAGAAACTAAAAAAGGGATAAAAAAGAAGCATATTGCAATGGCAATTGGTGTAATCACAGCTCTTTTTATCATATGGAAATTATTATTTGGATACAGTAAAGCTACCTTTAAAACAGAAAAAAATCGTTTAAGTATCGCAAAAGTAAAACAAGGAGAATTCGATGATTATATCTCTATAAGTGGTTCTGTAGCACCCATTGCCACAATTTATATGGATGCTTATGAAGGAGGAAGAGTAGTGGAAAAAAAGGTAGAAGAAGGAGCGATGGTTAAAAAAGGAGATATTATTTTAAGGCTAGAGAATCAGAATTTGTATGAAAGAATTCTCGCAAGTGAGAATAACTTAGCCTTAAAGCAAAATGATTTGAGAAGTACAAGATTAAATTTTGATGCTCGCCAAATTGAAGGACAAAAAAGCTTAGCACAATCAGATTATGAGCTTATTCAAAAGAAGCGAGCATACAATCAAAACAAAACCTTATTTGAAGAAGAATTGATAGCAAAAGAGGAATATTTGAAAGCAAAAGAAGGGTATGAGTTAGCCAAACGAAATAATCAAATAGTACTGAAGCAAACTGAACAAGACACTAAATTAAGAACAGCAACGATGAGTGAGTTAAACTCTGATTTGGCTCGTATGCGCAAAACACTATCAATGGTATACGATCGAATAGACCATTTAAATGTAAGAGCTCCTGCCGATGGACAATTAGGTTACTTAGATGCAGAAATAGGTCAGAGTATTAATGAAGGAGAACGAATAGGTCAAATTAATGTATTAACCGATTTTAAAATAGAAGCAGCAATTGATGAACATTATATAGATCGTGTTCAGAGAAACCTCAAAGCTATTATTGAACGAAATGGGAAGTCTTATCCGCTTCGATTACGAAAAATATTTCCAGAAGTAAGAAATGGGAAGTTTCGTGTAGATTTAGTATTTACAGACCAAAAACCAGAAACAATAAGAACAGGTCAAAATTACACCTTAAAGTTACAGTTAGGAGAATCAAACAAAGCACTGTTAATACCTAGAGGAGGGTTTTATCAAAGTAGTGGAGGGCAGTATGTGTTTGTTTTAGATGAGGAAGAGGCTTATGCAGTTAAAAGACCCGTTCGTTTAGGGAAACAAAATTCACAATATTTTGAAGTAATTGAAGGATTACAACCTAATGAAAAAATAATAACATCGAGTTATAACGGTTTTGGAAATGCAGAAAAAATTGTGATAACTAATTAATAACCAAAAAACAACTAGAAAACATGATAAAGTTAAAAAATTTAAAAAGAAGTTTCCGAACTGAAAATGTAGAAACCTTAGCAATAAACGAAGTCTCACTACATATTAGAGAAAATGAGTTTGTAGCGATAATGGGACCATCAGGATGTGGAAAATCGACACTGTTAAACACACTAGGGCTTTTAGATCAACCTTCTTCAGGTTCATATGTGTTTGGAGGACACGAAGTGTCAAAGCTTTCAGACGATCAACGTGCTCAAATAAGGAAAGGAAATTTAGGATTTATTTTTCAAAATTTTAATTTAATTGATACACTAACTGTATTTGAAAATGTAGAGCTACCATTATTGTTCATGAAAGTTCCAAAACAAGAGCGAAAACAAAAAGTAGAAGCCGTGTTGGAGAGAATGAAAATAGGTCATCGTGCCAAACATTATCCACAACAGCTTTCAGGAGGACAACAACAAAGGGTAGCCATAGCCAGAGCCGTAGTTACAAACCCTAAAGTTATTTTAGCAGATGAGCCAACAGGAAACCTTGATTCGAAAAATGGACAAGAGGTCATGAATCTTCTTTCAGAACTTAGTCAAGAAGGAGCTACTATTGTAATGGTAACACACTCCGATTACGATGCCCAGTTTGCACATCGAATAATTAATTTGTTCGATGGAAAAATAGTTTCAGAAACTATGAATGAGCCAGTTGAAATGAAGACTGAGATGTTAAATTAATTATAACAATCAAGAAAAATTATGATAATCAATAATTTAAAATTGTTTTTTAGAAATGCATTACGTTATAAAAGTGTATCTCTAATTAATATTATAGGATTAAGTGCTGGTTTAGCATGTGCATTATTCATTTGTTTATGGATTTACGAAGAATGGACTGTAGATAAATTTCATGAAAACGAAAAGGAATTGTACCAAGCAATGGTAAGGTCTAAAGAAAGTAATGGAGTGTCTGTTTATGAAAATACTCCTCCTGTATTACCGCAAGCCATTAAAAACGATATTCCAGAAGTAAAAAATGTAATACCTTATATCTATGATTTTGCCAAAAATGTAATTTCAGTAGAAAACACAGGGTTTAAACTTCAAGGAATATATGTTGGAGATGAATTTTTTGAAATGTTTTCATATAAACTTACGCAAGGTAATCCACAAACAGTTTTAAAAGACATAAATAACATTGTTATCTCAAGAGAGATGGCTGTTAATCTCTTTGGAACTGCCGAAGGAATCTTAGGAAAGAGTGTTAAATTTAACAACGAACACGTAAAACAGGTTTCGGGAGTGTTTGATACGACCGGATTGAATAGCTCTGTTCAATTTGATTATGTATTGCCATTTGAGTCTTTATATGTGCATATTCCAAGAGTAAAGAAAAATTGGAATAACAGTTATGTATATACTTATATTCAACTTAATAAAGGCGTTTCTCCAGAGTTAGTAGCATCTAAAATAGAAAATATTATAGCTAAAAATTCAAATAATGAAACCGCATCTCTATTCTTACGACCATTTTCAAGTAAATATTTATACGATAAATATGAGGAAGGAGTACAAGTAGGGGGAAGAATTGACTATGTAAAAATATTCGGAATTATAGTGTTCTTTATTTTACTCATAGCTTGTATTAATTTTATCAACCTATCAACAGCGAATGCTTCTAGAAGAATGAGAGAAATAGGGATAAAAAAATCTATGGGAGCTAAAACAAAAGAATTGAGAATGCAATTCTTTGGAGAATCGATGTTAACAGTATGTATAGCAGGAATTATAGCCTTATTACTTGTTGTGCTATTGCTTCCGCAGTTTAATGCTATATCTGGTAAACAAATAACTCTTTCACTAAACACTACATTACTGGGAATCTTTCTTGGAATGATTGTTTTAACTGGTATTTTGGCAGGAAGTTACCCCGCAATTTATCTTTCAAAATTAAATGCAGTAGAAGTTTTAAAAGGAAAGTTAAGTACAAGTTTTAGTGAATTGTTAATGCGTAAGGGCTTGGTTATCTTTCAGTTTACATTGTCTGTTATTTTAATTGTTGCCGTAATGGTGATTTACCAACAAATGAAATTTATTCAGAATAAAGATTTAGGATATAGTAAAGATAATGTTATAGCCTTTAAAGCGGAAGGAAAAGCAATTACTCAATTAGATGACTTTTTGTTGGCATTAGATAGAATACCTGGAGTTAAAAACGCTTCAAGTATGTTTAATGAATTTATAGGAAAAGCAAACTCTACAGGAGATTTAATTTGGCCAGGAAAAGAACCTGACAAAATTGTAGACATGCAATATATGCGTGTTAATTATGATATGTTAGAATTATTAGGAATTAAGATGAAGGAAGGTAGATCTTTTTCAAGAAATTTTAGTGCCGACAGTCTTAAAATCATTTTCAATGAAAAAGCAATTGATTTAATTGGAATGGAGGAACCAATTGGTAAAACTGTAGATCTTTGGGGAGACCAATATGAAATAGTAGGAATAGCTAAAGATTTTCATACTGAGTCACTACAACAACAAGTAAAACCCATGTTTATTATATGTAATACTCAAAGAACAAGTACGATAATGGTTAAAATTAAGGCAGGAGAGCTTCAAGGAACAATCAAAGAAATAGAAAGTTTTTACAGAGATTATAATGCTGGATTTCCATTTGAGTATAGGTTTATTGATGAAGATTTTGATGCCCTATATCAATCGGAGCAGCGAATAGCTACTTTGTCAAAATATTTTGCAGGTTTAGCCATCCTTATTTCTTGTTTAGGGTTGTTTGGTTTGGCAATATTTACATCTGAGAATAGAAAAAAAGAAGTAGGAATAAGAAGAGCATTAGGTCAAAAAAAATCTCAAATAATTTTATTGTTAACGTCTGAGTTTGCAAAACTTGTAGGAGCAGCAATCCTTGTAGGCTTGCCAATAGCTTATCTATTAACAAGAGATTGGTTGACTGGTTTTGCATACAGGGTAGATTTAAGTGTAGTATACTTTTTATTGGCAGGTTTTATAGCCATGACTATAGCACTTCTAACAGTTGGTTACCAGGCTATTCAAGCAGCGTATAAGAATCCGGTAGAAGCATTGAGGGATGAATAACATGCTAAGACCAATTGTAAATAAAAAAAGCAACCTGTTAGCAGTGAATAAAATTAAGTTATCATGAGTATTACAATCAAAAAAACAAAAAAACACATAGTTTCTTTAAAAGATTTATCTCCAGAAGAAATTATAGAAATTATAAACAGAGGGGTGTCATACATAAATAGAGAAGTACCTCTTGGAAGTCAACTAAAAGGAAAAGTCATTGGAATATATTTTACCAAAACTTCTACAAGAACAAGAACTTCTTTTTCAACAGCAGCCCTTCGTTTAGGTGCACAAATAGTAACATACGGTCCCAATGATTTACAGTTAAACACTGGAGAAAGTGTAAGTGATACAATGAATGTTCTTTCTCGAATGTTAGATGGGTTAGTTGCTAGAACAGCAAGCGATCCTGAAGTAATTAGAACTTTTGCGAATCAAGATAGAATGGCTGTAATAAATGCGATGACTTCAGATGAGCATCCAACTCAAGCGTTAGCAGACTTGACTACAATGAAACATTATTTTGGAGAATTACCCGGTTTAGAAATAATTTATTTAGGAGAAGGAAATAATACAGCTGTAGCCCTTGCTTTGGCAATAGCTAAAATTCCTAATATGAAGATTAGTTTTTTTACACCGCCAAATTATGGAATAGATCCTCTAGCATTGAACTATGCGAAAGAATTGGGAGAAAAAATAAATACTGTAATTAATGAGTATAGTGACTTAAAATATCTTCCAAATCATGCTGATATTGTATACACAACACGTTGGCAAACAACAGGAACTCAAAAGTTAGATTCGAATTGGCGAAAGTCATTTGAACCATTTACAGTTAACCAAGAGCTTATGGATAAATATTCTGAAGCTATTTTTATGCATGATCTACCTGCTCATATAGGAGACGAAGTAGAAGAGTCGGTAATTAACGGTACAAAAAGTATTGTGTTTAATCAAGCTGAGAATAAAATGCACAGTGCAAAGGCAGTACTTGAGTGGTGTATGCAGTAAACAGTACTAGAGTTCAATAAATAGGAGGCTAAACTCTTAATTATAGTCCCATTTTTTAAGAGCAGTCTTATTTAATCACGGCTAGTATAAGTTTTTATTGCTTTTGTACTAGCCGAACCAACAAGTTAAAAGAATCTTCATCAGCTACCCATTTTTTATACTTTTCAAAAGGGAGTTGTTGAAGGTTTTTTGTTGGATATAATTGATGAAAAATAGTAAGAGCAGCTACAAAACTTCCAGCAGTAGAAGGATGGAAGTTATCTAAGCTATATAAAGACTCTTTGTCTTTATAAGTGTTGTATTCTTTCCATATAATTCCCACAGGAAATAACAAAGCATTATTTTGTTGGGCGGCAGATTTGTGATTTTCAATTACTTTATCAAAAGTATGATAATAGCTAACGGATGGCCATACCATAAAGTAACCTAGTTTAGTATTGTATTGTTTGCAAAGAGCTCTTATTGTCGCTCCGTCTTGTATTAGCATTCTTTTTCCTTCTGCTTGTGAGGAAGGACCTTGTTGAATAACTAAATAATCGAATTGTTTTTTTGCTAACAGTTTTTGAAGTTTTCCGTCGTTAATATGGTCAATAATAGCATAGTTAGGAAAACACAAGCTTTTGGTATTGATAGGAACTCCTTGTTGGTTTCCGATATACGCTAACATTTTAGGCATGTTGTTTGTATAAGTTAAACTATTTCCAACAAATAATATTTGTTGCGCTTGAACAGAAAGTTGAAAAAAGAGGAGTATGTAGAGTAGCTTCTTCAAAGGTAATGATATTTTTACACCTCTAAATTTAACTTATTTTTTAATTGGATTCTTCCAATAGTGGTAATAATAACTTCTCTAGAGTTTGGTTTTTTACGTAACCAATCTTTTTTAATCATTGCTTCGAGAAGAGAAGCTCCCAATGCTCCTGCAATATGATGCTTTCTTTCACTCCAATCTAAACATTGATGAGCAAAAGAGCGTTTTTTAAGTTGAATAAGGTTAATATCTATTCCAATTTCATTAAACCATTCTTTTCCATAGGGAGTAACAACATAATTTTTATCAGAAATTGTAATGATTTTATTGTTTAATAAAGAAGTTGTTATTTCTACACCAAGGCTGCCTGCTAAATGATCGTAGCAAGTTCTGGCGTAAGTAAAATCATTCAGTTTAGGAGTTTTAATTTTCTTGTAATCATTAGCTATAGAAATTAAACTAGCCATTGATTCTATAACCTGTGCAACTTCATCGTTAGCAAATTTAAAGTAGCGATGCCTTCCTTGTTTTTCAACAGATAAGATGTTTGCAGAAACTAGTTTTTTCAAATGATTGCTTGCCGATTGCAACGATATATTTGCACTTGTAGCCAATTCTGTAGCAGTATAAGCTCTGCCATCCAGTAAATTCCACAACATGATAGCGCGAGACTTATCTCCTAAAATAGCAGCAATTTTACTAAACTGATGTTCTAACTCTTCGATAGTTGTGCTTTTATGATTGTTTAATCCCATATTTTAGGTCGTTTAACACCAAGTGTTCTTAAATACCCTAATAGTTGACCAGTATGAACGGCTTCGTGATACACCATTCTGTTTAAATAATCTCCTAATGTTTTACTTTGCCTCACCTCTTTTCGTTCAATACGTATGTTTTCTAAATCAGTTTTATTAAGTGTTTTTATCATCTCTATAAAACTGTTACGATATCTTTCAGCAAAGCTAAGCTCATTTTTTAAATCAGAAAAAGCTAAATTTTCCCAAGGGGATTTATAATTTCCTAAATCACCGCTGTTTTTAATAATTGTATGAAATAAATGTTCACCTTCCAGAATGTGTCTTATCATTTCGATAATCGAAAAAGCTTCTGAGTCAGGTTTCCAGTTTAAAAATTCATCAGGAATGTCTTTCCATAGTTTGAGGCTTCGTCTTCTTGTTTCTGAAAAGTTTAATAGTATGTTTTCTATAGCGTTCATAGTAAATTACGTGTTTATTTGAGTGTAAAAGTACATGACGCTTTTATATTCTATTTCATTTTAAAATGAAGTATGGAATTTACATCAATTAAAAAACAAATGCTTTTCTATAAACAGACAAAGCTGTAAGAAAAGCATTTAGTTAAATGTTTTACTTTTTTAATAAAACGATGTTTATTACGGTGCTATTTTACATCAATAACGAATTCATCTCTAGGAATTCTAACTTTTTTCATTGGTTTAATCCAGTCCTTTTCATCATCGGCATACCCAATGTACATTAATGATACACTCTTTAAGCCCAATTTGTTCAATTCTAAAACTTCATCAACTATATTATTGTCAAATCCCTCAGCAGGACAAGTGTCTACTTTTAACTCTGCTGCTTGTGCTAAAGCTAATCCTAAAGCAATATAAGTTTGTCTTGAGGTGTGTGCAAAGTTAACTTCATCAGGAAGCTTTAAATAGGCTTTTTTAAGCATATCTGTATAGCTGCTAAACCTACCTCTTGGTAAACCTCTTTCATCTGTGGTAAAATCATACACTTTATCTATTCTTTCTGCGGTATAATTATCCCAAGCGGCAAAAACTAGTACATGTGAGCAGTCCTTCATAGAATCAGGGTTTAAAGCCCCTTGTACTAACTTTTCTTTCACTTCCTGATTAGATATTGATATAACTCTAAATTGCTGTAAGCCCGATGAGGTTGGTGCTAATCTAGCAGCTTCAATAATTTTTTCTATATGTTCTTCGCTTACTTTTTTATTTGGGTCAAAAGCTTTTACAGCATGTCTCCAGTTAAGATTTTCTATTAATGACATTGTATTAATATTTAATTATTTGTTGTATTTAATTTTACTTCAATATTTCCTCTTGTAGCATTTGAATAAGGACATACTTGATGTGCTTTTTCGGTTAAGGTTTTTGCTTCTTCTAAAGAAACATCAGGAATATTTACATCCAATGCTACAGCAAGTCCAAAACCACCATTTTCTATTTGACCAATACTTACTGTTGCTTGAACAGTAGTTGTACCTGTGTTGATTTTAGATTTTTTGATGACTAGGTTCAAAGCACTATCAAAACAAGCTGAATACCCTGCTGCAAAAAGCATTTCAGGGTTTGGGTAATCGTCATTAGCTCCTCCCAACGCTTTCGGATGTCTAACATCAAGTTCTAGAACTCCGTTTTCACTTTTTACATGTCCGTTTCTTCCGCCAGTTGCTTTGGCGCTGATATTATAAATTGGCTTCATTTTTTTTATTAATTTGATGTAAGATATGTTCTATTATATTTTTGAGTTCTGTTAATTTGTCAACAGAAATATTTAGAGAAGTCATAATTTGACCAGGAACGCATTCTGCTTTTTCTTGGATATTCTTTCCTAGTTCTGTTAAATTAATTTTTACAACACGCTCGTCGGTAACTTCTCTTTTCCTCTCAATAAGTTTTTTTTGTTCAAGTCTTTTAAGTAAAGGAGTAAGAGTACCGCTATCTAAATTAAGTTTAGTACCTATTTCTGAGACATTTTGACCACCTTCTTCCCATAATACTAACATTACTAAATATTGAGGGTAGGTTAAGTCTAACTCTTTTAGTATGGGACGGTATAAACTAATTACTTCTTTCGCAAGTGTATATACAGGAAAACATACTTGATTGGTTAATTTTAATTGTTCTGACATGATTGACTTATAAATAACGATACAAATATATTACACAATTAAATTGTGTGCAATTTAATTGTTATAAAATTATGTGAAAATTATTTTAAGAATGTTAATTCATTTATTTTACTGAATGATTAACTGCTTAAAGTTGTATTAAAATTTTGATATTCGTAGGTGATTGCTTGGGTATAGAGCTGTGTTGCTAGCTTTTCATCTATAGGATTTTCTTTCTGGTACTCCTCTAAAAAATTACCCATCGCATAAGCACCGCTAGGATCATTGTTTCCAGTTATCCAAGGAGCATAAAGGTTTTTTGATGAAGGAGGAGATAGCTGTTCCGCTAACCAAGCCCATAAATATTCACAAGGTATCATTACTATAAGCGCGTAAATAGGATCTTGATGAGAGGCTACCATAGACTCAAATTGAGAATATTGTTTACAAATCTCATTGGGTACAATTCCCGTGGTATCTTTTATATGCCATGTTTTAGGAAATGTTTCATTGTATTTTTGATAGCTATGATATTTTTTGAATAAAAGTGCTTTAAGAGTGGCATTTGAAGTCCTGTTCATAGCAGTTAAATAATCTTGCGCTCCCTTAAAACAATAATAGGCATCATTAATATTAAAACCTCCGTAATCTATTGGATTAAGTGTTCCTGATTTAATCTCTTGAATAAATTGAGTGTTCAATGCTTTATTAGCAATGTCTTCACAAGCATTCCACATATTCCAAAATAACGAATCTGCTGGTGGGGGAGCGGTTGATAATTTGTGCTCGGTTAAAAAAGCAGAATCTAGTTGAGTTGACCTGTTGTTTTTCATAACATTGAGAGTTTTTTATCTAGTATATTCCCCAATAAATAAGTCCGCTTATTAACCACAACAACATCCATTGTCCTAATTTTAAATAGTTTTTTGGAAACTTTTTAGAAATAGTTATTCCAATCAACCAAGCAACTCCGTATCCAAAAAAGTAGATGGCTAATAATTGAAGTAGTAGTGTTTCACTTTCCAAATAGTCGGTAAAATTGATCAATCCAAGTCCAATTGAAGCAAACAATAAATCAAAAGAAATCCAATGCCAACCACTTCTTGCCATGGTCCATTTTTCTCGTTTTAAATGTTTAGGGTCGTCTTCGGGCTCAATTATTTTGAATTCTTTGTCGCCCATAAAAGTATGGATAAAGAAGGCTAATAAGGTTAAGATATTAGCTATTAAAATAGGTGTGTTCATAGAGTTATTTTTTCTTTTTTATGATAGCGATTTCGTATAACCTAGTTATCGGATTAAAGATACTTTAATTTTCTGTTTTGTGCTAGAGTTACAATAATACATTATTGATAGTAAGGTTTTTATTCTGCCAATGTGTTTGGGTTATGCCCTATTTTGAAGTTACAAGAATTAGCAATAAAACACATTTTGTTTGCCTCTTTATGCAGTTCGTTCGCTTTAGGAATCATATTTTTGTCAGTGATTTTCACGATTGAATTTAGCGTAACCTCTGTAAATGTGTATGATTTTAGCGTTGGTGTTTTATTCTTTATAATATTTAATTTTTATCAGTAATGTGAGGTTTTATCAATTCGTCAAAGCTTAAGTCAATCGGAGTTGAATTCACTAAATTACTAACAAATTTTACATTAGAAACTTCTTTAGGAATATTGATATCTTCAATTTTTGGGATACTGGTCGATTTATAAAAGTGCAATGAACTTTTAGCTAATTCGTAGTCAAATTTAATTTGATTAACTTTTTCAATATCAATACCCAGAGTCGAATAGACTAGAAGATGGAGTTTCTCTTTTTGCTTAGAGAAGTCATTTAGCTTTCCGTTTATCTTGATTAGCAAATCATTTATACCAAAACCTCCTACATTTGAATTAACTAAGACAGATGCAATAATTATTTCTGTACCATTTATCGGATTTAGTTGTCTTGAACTAAAATGATGTATTCTTGATTCTGATGCGGAACTTTTAACTTCAATACGTAATTTATCAAAACTAAAATCAAATTTTTCTTCGGGAATGCTATGCCAGCCAGCTATCAATTTTTCAGGAAATGAAGATTGTTCGATTAAAAATAGCTCGCACCAAAGACCTTGTATAGAATTTCTCGGAGTTTCTTTTACTGCTTTGAAAAGTTCAATAAATTTTCCAACAGTATTTTTTATTTGCTTATTTGATGGACTTTGACCAAGTGATTTTATCAATATTTGGCAAGTACTCAAAAACAGTTCTTTAACATCATTATTCTGACCGATATACGATACTACCGAAAAATTGTTGTGAGTTACTTTTTCTCCCGACTCTATTTCGCATTTAAGATTATGAGAAACTTTAATGTTAAAGAGATTTTGATTTGCAATAAAAAAATTTTGATTTTGTTCTGAAATTAATATTAAAAGACTTGGGTTATCAGTAAAGTTTTTTGCTATTCTATGATTTTCATAGCCCTTAATTGCTTTCGCTGAATAAGAATTCGAACTCTGATTTTTCGGCAAAGGCAATTTTTCATATATCTCTTTTAAATCAGTCATTAATTTTTGATATTAATGATTGTGATAATCGAGCAGGTACCCATACAGCAATTGTGGCAACATTTTCGTAATCCGTATCTCTAAAATTGAGATTATGTATTTGAACAGATACGGAATCTTCAGATTTTATTTTTTCATCCCCTGGATAAATAACTTCTCCGGTTCTAGGGTTTTTACCTTGGAATAATTGTTGAATTTCATCTTTCTTTAAGCGTCTTGTTCTAGGGGTGCCTTTAGCTATTAAGTAAACAAAACTATCTTCTGGTGGAAATTCATCTGTGTATAAATCAATCACAGATTTTAAATTGGTATAAGTTGTAGAATCTGTTTGTCTAGTAAATTTCAATTCATTTAACAAGTCTGTGAATAAGTCCTTTAATGGGATTTTAGCAACTAGATGTTTTTGCTCATCCGTTCTATCTTTATGGCCATTATCTTCTAAAAATTGCTGTTCATATTTACTAACGAATTTGTCAACTATAGTTCTATTACTTTCGATAATAATTTCGCTATCGTGAGGAGCCCTAATTCTAACCCATTTATTTCCAAAAGTAGTTCTTGTCAAATCCTCAGAAAGCACATTAACTCTAGTTAACCTGAACATTTCATTTAGCACAAATCTTCTTTCCATTTCGTTTAGGTGCTGACCTGAAAGTTTATGTTCAAATAACTTTTTACGTATATCTTCTTCGTGATTTACATACTCACTAAACAGATGAATATTTTCTGCGTCAAGATATACACGACAATGACCTAAAAAATCTTTTTTATAACCAAAGAAACGAGCTCGTTGTTGAATAGTATCAGCATTTCCAACCCCCATATTTCTTGGCATATATGTTATTGTCAATCCTTCAACAGTAAAACCTCTATCCATTGCTTGACCACCTACTAGTATAAACGAATAGTTACTATTCCAATCAACTGAACTTCCTGCTCTTGAATTTAGCTGTTCAACAGCCGTGTTACTAATATTATGCCCTAAAGTTTTTAAAAGAATTTCAAAAGGTTGTATTTCAGGAGCATTTGTCTTTAAGTCTTTATAGGATTCTTTAAATTCTGAAATTATTTGCTGTTTAGTCTCATCATTATCATCTCTTTCTAACAAAACTTTTTCCCAGAGACTTTTGATGTGTGTAACCCAATCATAATATATATCGTGTTCTTCAACTAATCTTGATGGATGTACCATCATTGAACGGTTTTTTGGATTACCTTTTTTATTACCTAATAGATAGCCTGATGTAACACTTAAAAAGAAAATACGCATTGCTTCTTGAAGTGTCTCAGGTGCTTCTTGAAATACATTATCATCACCATAAATCTCAGAATAAGGTATTTCTCTTATGATAAAATGATTTTCTTGACAAAAAGCACGTCCACCAGTATATTTTTCCCCTGGAGTTAAAAGTTGAATAAAATTAGGGGAAAGGTTGTCTAAAATATTAATAAATAACGGAGCCTGTGGTGTAGCTGTATATTGTATAAATGTGTGATGTGGTAGAGTGTTTTTTAAATCTCTAATTCTACGATAAATAGTACTCATTTGGATTTCAGTAAGAACCTCACCATTACGTTCTCGTCTAGCATTTGAACTAGCTCGTGTATTCATACTCGCTTGATCTCCTTCATCATCAATGATTAAAGTAGGAACATTTGATAAATCAAGTTTTTTTAATACCGCAAGTAAGTTTTTTAGGTGACTCGTGTTTTTCATTACAGTAATCAGTAATGTTTTTTTGAAATCATCAGGAGTATTGGGCTTTTTCCAATTTTGAAGTTCTCTTAGAATAGTATTTTTATCTTGCGGATTTTTAATAGGGTCTTTTGGATTGTTAAGCATCACCCATTTTCTATGAAAACCTTGATTTATGTCTAAATCATTTTGTAATCTATTGAAAGACTGATTCACAAGATTTGTTGAAATGCCTGCTAGAACTATTACTATTTGATAATTATTGTCTCTTGCTAAAGCTGTTAGTGTAGTAAAAGATAATGTTTTACCACTTTGAACATATCCAAAAACTAAGCCTGTGTCGTTATTAGTTTCTTCATTTGGATTACCACATAATTTCATAATGTGATATGTTTCCTCTTTTACTTTTTCTTTGGCATCTGTATCATCACCGAAAATCTTATTCAATAATTTTTCTGATTCTTCACCATATTCAGGTGTCCAACTTTCATCATTTGAGGAACTAGACATAATATTTATATTTTCAGTTTTTGACATAAGTTATATTTTTGAAAGAGAGCCAAGTAAAAGATCATTGATATTATTTCTCAGTTCTGTTACTGGAGCACCTGACTTTTTCACTATAATTTCGGATAGACCTAATGCAACAACTAAACGTAATATTGGCTCGATTACTTTGTGGTCATCACCTGCAAATTCAACCATAAAAGGATGAATAAGCGATAATCTAACACCGATGTTTTTATAATTTTTATCTTTCTCAGGGATTAAATGGTCACCGACCTGAATTAATTCATCAATTGTCTCGTCATATGACAACTCAATATGAACCATATAATCAATATTGGAAATATTTAATGGGAATTTCTTATGATAGGATTTTTCAACTTCCTCTAATTGAGGTTCCTCAACAATGTTTGTTGTAAGTTTTGCAACAACAGCTTGAACATCTTTTGCAATTCCATTTTGAATTTTATCAGTTGTATTATCAACTACTTTTTGAGATACTTTTTGATAGTTCTTAGCACTTTCACGAACTCTATACTTATCAGCTTGCTTTAGAATTGGTATTGAATTTTCGCCATCAAGTTCTCCTTTTAATAATTCTAAAAAGGCTTCCATATTATCGTCCCACTGAAAACCATCTTTTGTGTGACTTACGTTAAAACCTTCAAGATGTAGTTCTCCAAAAAGTCTTTTGTATCTATGACTACCTAATGAGCCAGATAAGGCAGGAGGTCTAAAGCCTTCGTCATTATCCGCACTTCCTTCGATTACTCTTCCTCTCCTAAATAGTGCAAATCCACTATCTCTGACTGACATTGTTTCCATAATGGCAACAAAACCTTTCGCTCTTAACCTTCCACCATTGTGGTCGTCTCCAAAATCAAAATCAACTTCTTGCTTCCAAGTCACATTTTCTTCGTTGGGAGTTTCAAAATATGCAGTATTTAAAATCTTTGGTGTTTTGTAGCTTAGTTTTTCACCATTTATATATAAGTCTAAAATGTCCTTTCTTAAAAAATCTCTATAAATACTCGCTAAATGTCTTTTGACTTTGCCGAGTCCTCTGCGAATTGGCATTTTTTCTTCTATGCCGAATAAGGTAATTAAAGTATAGTGGGAGTTTGGCTTTGCATCTTTAGTTTCAATTTGTAGTTCTTGAATTTTATCTTCTACTATTTTTGAGATGTCAAAAGATACTTTACGCTCTACATTTTCATTGAGAGCTGTTGTTTTTGCTTGCCATTTATTAGAAAACCAACAAGCAGCGGATTTCATCCCCATTCCAAATTCGGACAAACGGGTATTGTCAGGTGGTAATTCCGCTGTCCTAAAAGCTCTTTGGTAATCATTTGAATGAATGCCAGCTGCGTTATCTTTGATTGTTATTTTCTGATTGTTTGTATCAAATTCAATATCAATTCTCAACTTGTAATCATCTCCTTCAATTTTTTTTAACTCATTTTCGTTTTTTAAGTAACTGTCTATTGCATTGTCAACAAATTCTGCCAAAGCATAGTAAGGCTTGTAGTTTAGGTGTTTTAAGACTGAAAGAATTGTAACACCTGGGCGAATGTTTATATTATTCAATTCTTTCATAATCTAACTCGTTTGGTGTATTTGACTTAGCTTTATGCCCGTTCATTACTTTTGAATTGCCATTAAATTTAATGGTATTAGGTTCTTTTTTAATCAGTTTTTCTGCAATCAATCTAACAATAGTGCCGTTTACAGCATTTCCTAATGCCGAAAAACAAGTGCCAATATTTTCGGGTAATTCAATTCCATTTAAAGATTGAATGCGAGCTCCTTCAGATGGAGTGATATATCTCTTTTCCCAACTAATTATGGGGATTTGTGTACTAACAGTTACAAGTGAAGGAAAAAAATCTGTTTTTTTTATTCTTACTCCAGAACCTCTAAATTGAATAATATATTTATATAAATCTCTTTCACCACCTTGAACATTCCATTCAAGTTTTTGCCAACTAGCAATTTTTAGTTTTTCAATTTTTTTAACAATTGGTTCTAAAATGTCTTTATACTTTTCATAAAATGCTCTGTTCTGTCGTATATAATTCTTTTTCCAAGAGGGGAATTCTGCTTGTTCTGTCCGAGCATAACTTGGTAATTTTGCAAATTTATCTTGTCGAGATAACCCTTTTAAATCTACTCCAAAAATTCCTTTTTTATTTGCAAGTGCTTTTGTTGAAGAAGCAAATGGTGTTTTTTCCTCAAATGGGTATGTTGCTCCAAACTCCATACTCCATATTGGGAAGCTTGGAAGTTTATGCTCTTTTGGAATTTTAGAAATGAATTCTTGCCAAATATCAATTACTTGAATTTTTTCATTTTCTAATTTCCTGGCATTGGCAGGATTTTTATCGAGATATTCAAAAATACTAGTTGTTTTATTGGTGGTTTCTAGCCATTCAAAATGATCTAATCCATCAATTGAGCCAATGATAAAAAGCCTTTCTCTATGTTGAGGAATTCCAAAATTATGTGGTGAATAAATTTTCTTGTCAATTTTGTACCCTAGTTTATTTTCGAGTTGTTCCTTAATATAAAACCAAGTATTTTCATTATCGTGGCTTATAAGGTTTCTCACATTCTCAAGTATAAAATACTTTGGTTTGTGAAATTCTAAAATATCTACAATTTTATCAAAAAGAGAACCATTCCTTTCGTCTAGTAATCCATCTTGTTTTCCAGCTTTTGAGAATGGTTGACAAGGAAATCCTGCACATAAAATATCAAAAGTGGGAATATCTGAAACCTCTATTTTAGTTATATCCCTATTTACTTCAATTTCAAAATTTTTCTCATAAAGTTCAGCTAGGTTTATTCTTTTTTCACTTGCAAATACACACTCGTGTCCGAGTTTTTCTAGGGCAATATGAAATCCACCAATTCCTGCGAATAAATCAATAAATTTCATTTTATGGATATAGTTTTTTCATTAATGTTTTATTTCTTTTGACTCAGTTACAAAATTAAAGACTTCATTTTTAAAACTGTTACTGTTTTCCATATTTCATTCCTTTCGATGGCGAAAAACAACTCTTTTGTTTTTTAAGAATTGGCTTAAGTATAGGAAAAACCAATTGTGTTGTTTTTGCTGTTGGTTTTTCAGAACTTATACCCAACTAATTTATATACAGAATAAATTTACTAGTACACTCCTTTTTTGGTAGGATAAGCAGAACTTTTAGCAATTTTATTTCTTTTCATTTTTTGCGAACTAAATATACTAAAAAATCCCAAGTTTCTAGCTTGGGATTTTATGGTATCAATAATTATCTTTTTCTGTAGTAGCTTCTTGGGAGCGTTTTACTCCTTTATAATTTTATAGGTAAGCGTTTTGTTCTTGGTTTTAATATCAACAGAATACATTCCTTTAGGAGCTGATTTTAAATTGATGTTCACATTGTTTTGTGTGGTGGTTTGCTGTAAAATTGTTTGTCCTAAAAAGTTTCGTACGGTATAGGTAAACGGCGTACAATCTTCACATTTGATATTCACCATACCTTTTGTCGGGTTAGGATATACGCTAAAAGTATCTTCGGTTAGTGAAGTGGTATCAGTTGTTTCAAACATGCTAGCAGTAGTATTCGCAGATAAATTAATCACAGCACTCACTCCTTTATGGTCGGAAGGCCAAGGTAGTTGGTCTGCCTCAAACATATCATTTTCAGTATTTGCGGTACTCGATGCATTGTTAACATAGGATGCTTTTGGACCTACAAGAGTAGCACTGGTTGCAGAAAGGGTAGCACCTCGGTAAAAAATATAGTCAATACGATCTCTCTCGTCAGCTTCTGGTGTCCAGCTAGTGCTTCCAACTCCTGTAGCAACAGAAGGCCAGGTAATACCAGGGTTGGCAACTTCATCAGGATATACTTCTCTAAAAGCATCTACAAAACCATTGTTTTCTAAAGTTTTGGTCGTGTGCCAAGGGAATACCACTCCGTGGTGGTCAAACATATTCGCTTGTCTTGCTGTCCAGTCTAAGTGCGAAGGTTCGTTAAAATCCCCTACTAAAATTACTGGACGAGTTTCATTTTTTATATGATTGATAAAGGTAGCAATTTGCTCATCTCTTCGTGAACCTAAATTTTGCTCCGTAATGATAGCAGGATCGGTTACTGGTTTCGGATCTTGGTTGGCGGCACCTATTTTACTCCATCCACTATAAGGGGAAGAACCTCCACAGTTGTATCCTCTTGGAAGGTAGGTAGCGTAATACGTATAATCTAAGTGTGCGGTTGCTACCACCACACTTTGTCCGTTAACATCCACCTCAAAAACCGAAATTGCACCAAGGTTGGTACCCGATGAGGTAATAGGGTATTTACTAATGATAGAAACATCACCATAAGCATATCCTCTGTGATAGTTTAAGCCAATAGCAGCAAGGTTGTTTACAATTTTAGTAGTCCAATCACCCGTATAGTTTCTTACTTCACTAAAACACACAATATCCGGATTTACGTTGGCAATGACATCTCTGATATAGGTCATTCCGTTTGGTACCGAAGTTCCTTCTTGCCAAATATTAAACTGCAATACTTTAAGACTGTTGGTGTTACGAACAGTAACATAGCCTGTTTTGGTAATGGTATTATTACCTGTGGTATTGCTTGCAGTTAAAGTAACATTATAAGTGCCTTCGGTGTTGTAGGTTACTGCTGGATTTTGATCAGTACTCGTACTAGGAGTTCCACCTTCAAATGTCCAGTTCCAAGAGGTAGGATTGTTCGTAGAACTATCTGTAAAAGAAATTTGTTGTCCTAAAATAATGGAAGTGGTGTTTGAAGTGAAATTAGCTACGGGAGCTCCTGGTTGAATTAAAGTTCCTCCAATATGAATCTCCGCAGCAGAGGTGTAATTTCCACCGTTGATATCAGAAGTGGCTACTAAGCGCACATATTGTCCTTGTTTTTTAGGAAAACTAACCGTTTTTTCTGTTTGATTGGAAGCGAAGGTTCCCGTAGCAACAGCAGTTCCCCAATTAGAAGGAGTATCACTTACATAAATTTGATAATCGGCAATGGTACCGTTGGTTCCTGTTTGGCGAGGTAAGTATTTTAGCTCACAAACATCGTAGATACCATTTAAGTTAATTTGAATTTCATGCGGGTGCATAGGTTGACTAGCACTCCATTCAGTATGCCAAATAGTTGACGTATCGCCATCAAAGGCATTGGTAGCTACTCCGTTTTCACCTGATGTTTCTTGACTGTCTACATACTGTAAACTCCATCCAGATTGTGAAATAGGAGCACAGGTAGGAGTTTCTGTATCAACCGTAAAGCTTGAAGAAGCTAATACTGTGTATCCGTCATTTTTAAAAAAATACACTTTATAAGTTCCAGTATTTGGTAAACCAGCTGAAAAGATAACCGTACCATTTTTGAGTTTTTTGGTAGCCGATTGTTTTCCGTTTACATACAACCAATCAATAGAGCTTACAAGACCGGGAGTATCTCCTTGCTTGTAGATGCCAATCCAGTCTTTTGCATTGCCAGAACCGTCAGAAAAATTGATAGTAATAACTTCGTTGGTAGCATAAGTGGTTTTTGAAGGATTTACACTTTGTGCGTGTAATTTGATAAGGCTTCCTACTACTAAGAAGCAGACAAAAAGAATAGTTTTTCTCATGGGGGTAAATTAGTTTGATGTTGAAAAAACTCGTATAGAATCTAGTCTACAGAAATAGTTAATTGATTAGTTTTCAAATGTATAAACTAGTATTTTTTATAAGTGAAGGGAGTGTAAATAGTCTGTTAAGTCATTGTTATATTTGTAGTTCCAGCACTAATTTTTAAGGATGCTTAATTAAAATAACAGAGGAGGAGAGTAGCGGTTAGAGGTGGGGTATTCTTTTCTGAGTTCAATTTCTATAGCTCTTTTCTTTAGGAGAATTATATACTAATTTAATTCACTTACGAGTCTTCTAGAAATAACTGTATCGTAAATTATTTTTAGCTTGGTTATTTTGTTTTCAGAGTTAAACTCAATAATATCAACAACATCAAATTCTACTTTTTCATTGTTTTTTAACGTCCATTTATAGGTGAAATAAAGTGCTAGGGTATTAGATTCATTTTGTTCAAAAATTCCTTTTAGGAAAAGTTCCGAATTAGAAGTGTCATTATTTAATGTACGATAAAATTCGTCAGCTTTTTTAATGCCATAGATAGGAGACTCAACAAATCCGTTATTACTAAACAAATCAATAACCTTTTCTATATTTCCTTTTTCGAGGTGCTCCAAGTACTTTTTTGCAATTTCATTTTTATTCATAGATTCATTTTTAAGTAAAGTTTATGCGCACTAACGTTATATTGATAAAAGAACTAAAGATATTGCTTTAGAGGCACATTTACAATTTTTATCAAAGTTAGAAGCAATTAGATGTGGAAACGCTTATAAAATTATGGTAGAGTCTTATCTTACTAAAAGTAGCCTATACGTGTTTGTGCTATTATTAAGGGAACAGAGGTGGAAAAGTAGCAAATTAAAAAAGTCCCCGATAAGCGAGGACTGATAATTTAACTAGCACAATCATCAAAAATAGCACTAGCTAAATGTGTGCAACCACCACTCCAATTTAAGCAATAGCCTGGAGGACAAGATATTCCTCCTTTTCCATTAATAGTTTGTTGTTCCTGTTTGTTTAAAACAGCACCTAAGTTTGAAATGTTCTTTAACATAATTTTGAGTTTTAAAATTTACTAAACTTAGTAATAAAATATAATGGAATAACAAAATAAACCGTAATAAAAGTACGGTAATTCCTTATTTAACAGTAGTTAGTAACTGTTTAGAATTTTAAAAAAGATAAACGAGCTTAAAAAAATCCTATGATTTTCAATTTATAAACTCCAATGAGCTATTATACAATCTCAATTATGAATGGTTATGTGATTTGGTTTATTGCGCACTACGCTTTTTAATCAGTTTTAATCACTGATATATTTTTAGTAGAATACTTATTTTCAATTAATTTTTTTTCTAGTTCAAATTTGGATTCTAATTCATTGACATCTATTTCATCTTTTTGGAACTCTATTTCTAGGTCTAAATTAAGCATCATTTCTTCCAATAATTTAAGATAGTATTCAGCGGTTTCATATTGGGATAATTTTCTAAGATTAATTAAATTGTTATAAATAGCATTATGAGAGTATTCTGATACGTTTTTAGCTATTAATTCATTTGATATTATTGTTTCTAATAAATCAGGATATGGAATAGGATTGTTTGCTTTCACAGATTCTAATTGTTCTTTTGTATAGTTAACAGTATCCTGTTCAAATTCAAGTATTGTTTTATTTAGATTATTAGAATATTCACTTGTATTAGCTAAAATTAATTTAGCAGTGTGTAAAAGTTTTATAGTGTCTTCTTTTTCTTTATTCCTAATCCCTGAATTAGTTAGCCAAATAGCAATTAAAACACCCGATAGGGTTGCTATTAAAGTTAGAATAAATGAAATCCATTCGTTTTTACTGATTCTTATTAATTTAATTTTCATTAATCTTTATTGTTTTTTATAAAGTATAAGGATGGTTACTTGTTTTGGGAGCCTAATTTAGTAAATGTAAACTGAATATATTCAGAAGTAGGCGAGTACGACTAACTATTTATAGCCAATGTTGGTGGTCAGTATTTATTTTGTCAATATCCAGTTTATCAAGTCGTTTTTGTCAACAATAGCCCAACTGTGAGGGTGTCGTTCACCATTTGCTCTATATCCTTTGTTTGTTGTTGGTATATACTCAATATTATTAAAACCATTAGTTTTTAAACTCTCATATAGTTTTTTGATATAGAAAGCATTCATTTGGTCATAATCAGCCATTCTATTCTTTTTCCACCATAGAGTATCAGGTTCTGTATAAAGTCTAATCTTAGTGTTTTTTAGTTTCTCTATATTAGAAATATTGTCTGTACTGGAGGTAAATACAGCTTTTTCCTCGTATTTTTTAATACTGTCTTTAGGGTTGCCAAAGTTATTACCTAATGTTTCTAATAGCCAAGTACTTTCTAGAATTGCTGGTTCTGAAAAATTTCGTTCTATATTTTTCTCTGAAGATTTATACAAAGCAACTAAGTCTATTGGAGAATCTACTATAAATACTCCTTTTGGGTCGATATAAAATTGTTTCTTACCAACAATATAATTACTTATTAAAAGACTTACAACACCACCACTAGAAAAGCCTCCAATAAAGATATTATCGGTTGGTAATTGATTTTCTGTAATTATAGTTTGTAAACTTTTAGCAAGTTGTTGTTGTTCGTTTTCTTCAAGCCATAATTTCTGATTAAGATTAGAAAGTATAACCGCAATATTATTTTTTCTAGCAATATCAAGAATTTTAAACTCTCTTTTAATGTCTTTAGCAACTTCTGGGTAACCTCCAAACAAAATTAAAACTGCTTTAATTTCTTTAGTTGGTTTATAAAGTTCGTAATCTTCTTTTATAAGCTCGGTAAACTCAAACTTTTCAGGAGTTACTTGTTGTTTCTTTTGTTTGCTCTGTTTACAGGAAGCAAGTACAATAAAAGCTAGAATTAAAATGATTGTAAGTTTTTTCATTTTCTAAATTGTGTAGAGCGGTTTAGATAAACTGTGTTTTAATGCAGTTTAGGTTTTGTTAGCTACTTTTTTTGTGTTTTACAATCCAAATATCTGAGGCGGTTGGATACCAATTTTTGGCAGTGCATCATGCATCACTCCTCCAACAGAATTATCCACTTTATACTTTCGTCCGGTCGGATCGATTCCAACATTTAGAATTATAATTTCCAGATAAATTTCATCCTTTTTATATCTCTCAATCCAATTCGTTTTAAATTCTTTTTCAATTGCTCTTAAGATCTCTTCATCTTGTAATTGAATATTAGCTCCACGATTTATAATTGCTTGTTCTGATTTTTTTATCTCAATAGTTATGTTAGAATAAATTCCATCTTCTCCTTCTCCGAGAAAGAATTTGTTGGATGATATTGTGGAGTTGTTTTTCATTGAATTATAGCTATTGTTAGCAAAAGTATTTTATTCCTCCGATTATTCCAATAATTATAATTAATTGAATTATGAATAATATTAAAACGGTTATTGATATTAGAATTGCTTCAATTCTGTCGTTATTATTTTTAAATATTCTATAAACTAACCATAGAATGACTAGATAAACTACTGGATCTAAAATTAATGGAAATCTGAAAATTAAGTAGCTTAAAATTCCTATTAAGGTAGCTTGTCCAATTATAAATGAACTGATAGCTAGATGTTCTATTAAATTATATTTTCTAAAAAATAGTTTTAATGATATTCCTAGTGGAATTATGCATAATACCCAAAAATACTTCAAGTAAGTTCTAATGAAAAGTCCAACGTAATTACCTGTCTCTTTAAGTTTAGATTTTGTTATACTATTTTCTTCGACTAATTCTTTTGGTACCTTAAAAAAGGTTATGACAATTATATATATGGTAATAGCAAGAATTAGAAATGAAATAGGGTTAAGAATCCCTTTTCTTTTTCCTAAAACATAGTCAATTGTAATTTTTCTTGGATGTAGTAATAGTGCTTTTATATTAAATAAAAGACCTTTGTCCATATTTGTAATAGATGAAAATGAATCTTCAACTATTGAACTTAAAGTTATTTTTTTAGTTCCATTTCTTTCACCACAATTTGGACAATATTTTTCATTGTGTTCAAAATTACAGGAAATGCAATTCATTTAATTCTTTAATTAAGTGTTCTGATTTTATTGTTGCTAACGGTTTGTATAAGAATAGTGCGGTTTTGTGTCCGAGGATTTTCCGTAGGAAAATCAGAGTGACCAAATACGCACTAACTTTAGGTTTTATACTAAACTAAACATTCTTTTTATACGGTGTTGCCATTAGTTTTTTTCATTTTTTTTCCAGTCAAATAGTTTTACTAATTTATCTATTTCGGAATCAGATATATCAATTTTAAGGTATTCTTGTCCACATAATTCTATTGAGTTTTCGTACTCAATTAAATTACAGCTAAAGCTTGAACCTATTTCGTCAAAGGTAGAATTATCTAAAGATGAAATTTTATCCATTAGTTTAAAATCAACTTTCCAAAGGTCTTTTGCACCACTTAACCATTTTAAGCTAAAAAGAGAATTTCCAGTATTATATATAGGACCTAAATAATGATGTGCATTTGTGCTTTTTGTCGTAAATGCACCTATATCATATTTGCCTTTATAATTTTTAGAGAATATTACTTTACTACTCGGAATTAAAAACACTCTATCTACTTGACCGTTTTGGTCTGTCATTTCGTATACATTCGGTTTATCAAATATCATTACTTTTCCATAGCAACCTTTTAAAGCTATGAAAACGATTAAGCCAAAGATAAAATATGTCGAAATTCGTTTTAAGTTTTTCACAATTCTTTTATTATTATTTAATATTCAAACTAGTCATGTTAGGATAGATAATAATAAAGACCAATAGCTATACCTATGAAAAGTCCAATTATACTTATTATTTGAGTGTATGTTTTAAAAATTGAAGTCAAGAAAAAACCTATAAAGCTGAATCCTACTAAAATTGCTGAAGAAATTGTCCATTTAAAGTAAAAGAATATAGCAACGATGGAGGCAAGCATAAAAAGTCCTCCAAGTGACCTTATAATTCCACTTTCATTTGACAATATTTCTCCTACAGGCCAACCTCTTTTCATTGCATAAACAGGGTAAGTTGTTATTAAAAAACCGGAAATTAATGTTATTATTAGTGAGATTTGTATTAAAGTCATTTGTTAATTTAAATTAATGCCAACTAGTTTATATACGTAATAAAATTACCAATACGCATTTTACACAGTAGAAAAAATGGAAGATATAGCAATTTTATTAATACTCTCAAATATAAAAAAAGTAAGATAAAAAAGTGCAACTTTTTATCGGGTCGACACCTCAAGCCTAAGGGGGGTAATTTCAAACAATAAAAAAGGTAAAATATTTGTATTTTGTAGAAAAATGTTTGTTAGGTGCCGTGAAGTATAAAGAAGTCTTTTTAAAAAACAAATACACCCCAAAGAGGAGTGTATTTAAGTGTAAGGTTTTATAAACAGTTAACTTAACAACTAACAAAAGCACAGGTGTTCTCGTTTGTTTCAATTTGTACCGTAAGTGAGAATTGTGTACTTGCTTTTTATACTAAAGGCTCTGCTTTAAAACCTTTACTTTTTACGATAGCAATTACTTCGTCGGCTGTAATTCCTTTAGAACTTACGGTAAGAATTTTATCCTCTAAATTAGTATCTACATTCCAATGGTAAATACCTTCAGCATTGTCTAAATCAGCTTGTACTTTTGATACACATCCTCCGCAGTTAAGGGTTGTTTTGAATTTTAACTCTTTATTATTTTCCATTATATTAAAAATTTATTTGTTATTGAATGCGGCAAATTTCAGCACAACACCGTTGTTTGTTGTTGTACAATTTTAAGATTGATTTGTGAGATTTACAGATTTACCTTCTAAGTCAGATTTAAAACGTTTCGACACTTGCTAGTGCCGAAATACTTGTTACTTTTTCCACTTTAATCGTAAGCTATTGGTAACGACACTAACACTACTCATAGCCATAGCTGCACCAGCAATCATAGGGTTTAATAAGAAACCATTAAATGGATATAAAATACCAGCAGCAATAGGAATACCAATAAGGTTGTAAATAAATGCCCAAAAAAGGTTTTGTTTAATGGTAGCTACCGTTTGTTTTGATAGTTTTATGGCTTGTGGTATTTTACTTAGGTCAGATGATATAATGGTCATTTTAGCAACATCCATCGCAATATCACTACCTTTTCCCATGGCAATACTTACGTCGGCAGTAGCTAGGGCAGTACTGTCGTTAATACCATCACCCACCATAGCAACAGTTTTTCCTTGTTGCTGTAACTCTTTTACAAAATCAGCTTTGTGTTGTGGTAACACTTCAGCTTTGTAATGTTGAATACCTGTTTCTTCAGCGATTGATTTTGCAGTAGCTTCGTTGTCACCCGTAAGCATGTATAGTTCGATATCCATAGCCTGTAACTCTTTAATAGCTTGTACCGAGGTTTCTTTTATTTTGTCTGAAATAGCAAGCACAGAAAATGCTTCTTTACTATTAGCAAACCAAATAACGGTTTTAGCCTGTTTGCTCCATTCGTCTGCCTGTTTTAAAAGTTCGTCTGCTATGGTGACCTTATTTTCAGCCAATAGTTTCTTATTACCCACAAAAAAGGTTTCACCGTCATAATCAGCCTTAGCACCCTTACCCGTAATACTGTCGAAATTTGTTAGTGGGGTAGTGGCAGTATCTCCTAAAAACGTTACAACAGCTTCTGCTAATGGGTGTTCAGATTTTTTCTCAATACTTAAAAGAATGTTCTTAGCAGTATCATTATTCTGTAACCAAGATATACCAGTAACTTCTGGTTTTCCTTCGGTAATAGTTCCTGTTTTGTCTAAAATAATGGCGTTTACTTTTTTAGCCAATTCAAGGCTTTCAGCATCTTTAATTAAAATACCGTTTTCGGCACCTTTACCCACCCCCACCATAATAGCGGTAGGAGTAGCCAGTCCTAAAGCACAAGGACATGCAATAACCAATACGGTGATAGCAGCTAGCAATCCTTGAACCACTCCGTTATCACCCCCTAAAGCAAACCATATAATAAAGGTAATCACAGCAATACTCATAACTACAGGTACAAAAATACTGGCGATTTTGTCAACCAATTTCTGTACTGGAGCTTTACTACCTTGTGCATCTTGTACCATTTTAATAATTTGAGCCAACATGGTTTCTTTTCCAATCTTAACAGCTTTGAATTGGAAACTTCCTTTCTGATTGATGGTTCCTGCAAATACTTTTTCATTTTCTTCTTTTAGTACTGGAACAGGTTCACCACTTAACATACTTTCATCTACATACGAGCTTCCTGTAGTAACCATACCATCTACCGCAATTTTTTCTCCTGGTTTAACAAGAATAGTATCACCTACATTCACATTTTCAATAGGGGTTTGCTTTTCCGTTCCGTCAGCTTGTATTACAACCACAGTTTTAGGCTGTAGCCCCATCAATTTTTTAATGGCAGATGAGGTGTTTCCTTTGGCTTTTTCTTCTAATAGTTTTCCTAAAAGAATAAATGCAATAATAACCGAAGCAGCCTCAAAATATACATGTGCTTCTAATCCTCTAGATTCCCAAAACTTAGGAAACAACATGTTGAATACACTAAAAATATACGCTATACCTGTACTTAAAGCGACCAAAGTGTCCATGTTTGCAGAACGATGTTTGGCTTGCTTCCATGCATTGATGAAGAAGTCTTTACCAAACCATAATAACACAGGGGTAGAGAAGGCCCACATAATAGGGTTGGCGTAAGGCATGTTCATAAAAAACATACCAATAACAACTACAGGTAACGAAAGGAGTACCGACCACATGGTTTTGGTTTTTAGTTGCTTGAACTTCTTTTCATGAATAGCTTCGAGGGTTTCTTGTTGTTTGGTTTCGTCTTCAATAAGCAAATCATACCCTGCACCTTGTACTGCTTTTTGCAATTTTGTAGCATTGGTCATGTTGGGTAGGTATTCTACCGTTAAGTCCCCGCTAGCAAAATTTACCGAAGCATTTACTACACCAGGTTCGTAGCTAACAATACTTTCAGCACCTCCTGCACAAGAGGCACAAGTCATACCCAATACTGGAAATACTTTTTTAACAGTGGTTACACCGTAACCTAAATCTTTTATAGCAGTAACGGCGTTTGTAAGAACTTTTTCGTTAGTAACCGTAATAGCAGCTCTTTGGTTGTTTAGTTCTACTTTATGGGTTTCAACTCCCTCAACATGTGCTAGTCCTTTTTCAACGATTAAAGCACAGTGTTCACTTTCTACACCTTCTAAGGGTAGGTAAATGATATCTTTATTGTTATTTGTTGCCATTTTTTTACTGTATTAATTGTACAATACAAAGTTGGCATTAAGTTAGAGAAAATTTATTGTGGAATTTTGGAATTGATTTATAAGATTTACACCTCGTCTAATGGTTTTCTTCTGTCTTTACGGATTTTTTTAAAGTGACTCGGCGTTAATCCTGTAACTTTTTTAAACTGGTTGCTTAAATATGCTACGCTTGAATAGTGCAAACGGAACGCAATTTCACTTAAGGATAATTCATCGTAAACGAGTAACTCTTTTACCTTTTCTATTTTTTGAGCAATAAAATACTTTTCAATAGTAGTACCTTCTACTTCAGAAAAAAGATTGGATAAGTAATTGTAATCGTGATGAAGTTCGTTGCTTAACAAATCAGATAAGTTAACTTTTGTCGCATTATCTTGATGGTGTACCAAATTGATGATTAAGTTTTTAATCTTTTCAATAATGCGCCTTTTTTTATCATCAATAATCTCGAAGCCTAAATCAAGTAAAATTTTGTCTAGACGTTCTTTTTCATCTGAAGTAAGTTCTTTTTCGAGTATGACCTCACCTAATTTAATGCTTTTTACACCCACACCTAATTTGTCTAATTCATTTTGAATGACTAGGATACAGCGATTGCAAACCATGTTTTTAATAGTGAGCGTCATAGTGTTTTTTATTATAGTTTGTTAGGTTTACAAAGATAGAAATAAGTGCTTGCTATAAATCAAAAACAGTTTCAATTTCTGCAATTCTATACCCTTGTGAAATTACAAACTCACGTTCTTCGCTGGTAGGATTGATTACAGGATTTGTATGGTTGAAGTGAATAAAGATAATTTTGTTTTTTTCTTGTTTATTTAAGCCTTTAAATTTTTCTAAGCTTTCAATAATAAAAGGGTGGGGTATTTGGCTAATATCTCTACTGTTTAGTTCCTTTCCACTATAAAATGTAGCATCTAAAAAAGCGTAGTCTACTTTTTTAATTTCATCAATAATGTTTTTGTCCCATTTTTCCCATTTGTCAATATCAGGAATAAACAAAGCACTTTTATTAGGTCCAGTTATTCGGTAGCCAACAGTTTCAGAATACTCGTCTCTATGAGGAATAATAAGCGGAGTAACCTTAAGGTTTTGGGTTAATTCAATTGGCTTTTCATTTTCTATAGGATGAAGTGCTATGTTTTTTCGTGTGATTAATTGATTCCAAGGTCCATTTTCAGATAAGAACTCTTTCATTCTAGGCATCGTATATACAGGTGTATTGTCAGCATCCATAGCTTCTTTACCTAAATACATTAAACCAGTGTAGTGCCCTATATGAGCATGTGTTAAAAAGATTCCATTTGCAATTTCTTTATCACTTTTACCTTCTAGTTTAGTAAGTGTCTTCATTTGGGTTGCAATATCGGGAGTTGCTTCAAACAAATACGATTTTTGGTACTGCTTGTCAATTACTCCTAATGAAGTTACCTGTCTTTTTTTATCAGGATTCTTAAAAAGCGTAGCACAGCAGTCTTTTTTACACGCAATTTGTGGAGAACCTGCATCTTGAATAGTTCCTAAAATGACAATAGCGGTATTGCTTGTGTTTATTTGAAATGTTGTTTTTGAAGGTTTATTCTCAGAACAAGAAAGGATAAAAAGAGTAAAAATAAGAATGCAATATTTGTTCATGCGATAGTTTGTTAACGAGGCTGTACTTGAATTATTAGTTAAAAGTACAAATTTTAATACAGGTAAACAGAGAGAGGTGTTTGCGTATGTGTTTAAGTATAGAGCAAAAAAATCCCGAGTATTTTGCTCGGGATTTTTGTTTTATTGATCTTCGTCTACTTCAGTGCGAGACTCTGTTGGTTTTTCACCTTTTTCTATTTTGATAATGAGCTTTTTGTCTTTCTCATCTAAGTCCATAAAAATAGCATCGCCTTCGTTTAGTTTAGAGTTAACAATTTCTTCCGCTAATGCATCTTCAATATATTTCTGAATAGCTCTTTTTAAAGGACGAGCTCCGTATTGTTTATCAAAACCTTTGTCGGCAATATAATCTTTGGCCTTGTCACTTAGCGTAAGTTTGTACCCTAGGTCATCAATACGTTTTAGTAATTTATCTAATTCTATATCAATAATCTTATGAATGTCTTCACGTTCAAGAGAATTAAAGATTACCACATCATCAATACGATTTAAAAATTCAGGAGCAAACGATTTCTTTAAAGCACCTTCAATAATACTCTTTGCATGTGCATCTTCTTGCTCTTTTTTAGAAGACGTTCCGAAACCAACACCGCCACCAAAATCTTTTAACTTACGAACTCCAATATTTGAAGTCATAATAATAATGGTGTTTCTAAAATCTATTTTACGACCTAAACTATCTGTTATATGTCCGTCGTCAAGTACTTGCAAGAGCATGTTAAATACATCGGGGTGCGCTTTTTCAATCTCATCTAATAAGATTACAGAATAAGGCTTACGACGTACCTTCTCGGTTAATTGTCCTCCTTCTTCGTAACCAACATATCCTGGAGGTGCTCCTATTAAACGAGAAATGGCGAATTTCTCCATGTACTCACTCATGTCAATTCTAATTAAAGAATCGTCAGAGTCAAATAGCTCTCGTGCTAATACTTTAGCCAACTGTGTTTTACCAACACCGGTTGAACCTAAGAAAATAAAAGAACCAATAGGTTTATTAGGGTCTTTTAATCCAACACGGTTACGTTGTATAGCTTTTACTACTTTGGTAACGGCTTCATCTTGACCAATTACTTTACCTTTTATTAATTGAGGAAGCTCTGCTAAACGGTTACTTTCTGCTTCTGCAACACGATTTACAGGAATTCCTGTCATCATCGATACAACTTCAGCTACATTATCTTCAGTTACAGTTTCTCTATGTAGTTTAGAATCTTCTTCCCATTGGTGTTGAGCTGATTCTAAGGCTGTTTCTATATTTTTTTCGTCATCGCGAAGCTTTGCAGCCTCTTCGTACTTTTGTCCGCTTACTGCTTTGGTTTTGCGACCTCTAATTTCTTCTAGTTTTGCTTCTAATTCTAAAATCTGTTGCGGAACTACAATATTTGTAATATGAATTCTCGATCCAGCTTCATCTAAAGCATCAATAGCTTTGTCTGGTAAAAAGCGATCAGTCATATAACGGTTGGTTAATTTTACACAAGCTTCAATAGCTTCATCAGTAAAGGAAACATGATGATGTGATTCGTATTTGCTTTTAATGTTGTGTAAAATCTGTATTGTTTCTTCAACAGAAGTAGGGTCGACGATTACTTTTTGAAAACGACGTTCTAATGCACCGTCTTTTTCAATATTTGTTCTGTATTCATCTAAAGTAGTTGCACCAATACATTGAATTTCTCCTCTTGCTAAGGCAGGTTTTAACATGTTAGAAGCGTCTAACGAACCTGTAGCTCCTCCGGCACCCACAATGGTATGAATCTCATCAATAAATAAAATGATGTCATCATTCTTCTCAAGCTCATTCATTAACGCTTTCATACGTTCTTCAAACTGACCTCTATATTTTGTACCGGCAACTAAGCTAGCTAAGTCAAGAGAAACAATGCGCTTATCGAATAAAATTCGAGATACTTTTCTATCTACGATGCGTAAAGCTAATCCTTCAGCGATGGCAGATTTACCAACACCGGGTTCACCAATAAGCATTGGGTTGTTCTTTTTTCGTCTGCTTAAAATTTGTGAAACACGCTCAATTTCTTTTAAACGACCTACAACAGGGTCTAATTTTCCTGCCACTGCTAAGGCTGTTAAATCACGCCCGAAGTTATCTAAAACAGGAGTTTTAGATTTTTTAACTTGTTTCCCTTTTTGAGGTTGTTGTCCGTAAGGATTAGACTTTTCGTCAGCAAACTCGTCATCTGAAGGAGACTCTCCTATAGGAGAAATAAACGTGTCGTCATCTACGTGTAATTCTTTATACAAGTTTTTAGCCTGCTCGTAATCTACATCATATTTTTGAAGTAGTTTGGTCGTAGGGTCGTTCTCGTTGCGTAAGATACACAGTAATAAATGTGCCGTGTCTATAGCGTTACTTTGATATAATTTAGCTTCTAAAAACGTTGTTTTTATAGCTTTCTCTGCTTGTCTGGTAAGGTGTAAGCTCTTTCTTTGAGGGCTTGAAAAAGATGGAGTTGTCGGATTTAGTTTTTCTAGTTTATTACGTACTAAATCTAAATCAACATCAAAAGTTGTTAATATTTCAATGGCTTTTCCATCACCTTTTCTAATCAAACCCAACAAAAGATGTTCCGTTCCAATAAAGTCATGTCCTAGTCGTAAGGCCTCCTCTTTACTGAAAGTAATCACATCTCTAACCTGTGGTGAAAAATTATCGTCCATAAATTTATTTTCTATCTCTGTAAAGTTAGTAAGTTTTTTTCTTAAAAATTACAAAAAAGATGCCAATAGTTTTCAACTGACATTCTGACGAGTAAAATAAGGCATTTTAAAGTTTGTTATCCTTATAAAATTGTTAATAAATTACTACAAAACAGTCGGTATATTTTTTGTGTAAAACTGAGGGTTGTAGTATCTTGCAATGTTTTAGAAAATGCAGAGAATTGTAAAGCATTTCAAAAAGTGAGTTTTATCGAGTGTAAAATTCACTTTTTTGACGAAAATAAATACTAATATTTTAAAAGAAAATATATGGCAGATGGCGAAAAGTTGATCCCTATCAACATTGAAGAGCAAATGAAGTCCGCATACATCGATTATTCAATGTCGGTGATAGTATCCAGAGCATTACCAGATGTAAGAGATGGTTTAAAACCTGTACACAGAAGGGTTTTATTCGGTATGCATGAGTTAGGAATTAAAGCTACTGGAGCATATAAAAAATCTGCAAGAGTTGTAGGGGAAGTATTAGGTAAGTACCACCCACATGGAGATACTTCGGTTTACGACTCTATGGTACGTATGGCACAAGATTGGAGTGTGCGTTATATGATGGTTGATGGACAAGGGAACTTTGGTTCGGTTGATGGTGATAGTCCAGCAGCAATGCGTTATACTGAGGTACGTATGCAGAAAATATCAGAAGAAATGTTATCTGATATAGAAAAAGAGACTGTAGATCACAAGCTAAATTTTGATGATACGTTACAAGAGCCAACCGTGTTACCAACACGTATTCCTAACTTGTTAGTTAATGGAGCATCGGGTATTGCAGTTGGTATGGCAACCAATATGGCACCTCATAACTTAACAGAAGTGATTAACGGTACTGTTGCTTATATTGATAATCGCGATATTGAGATTGATGAGTTAATGCAACACATCAAAGCACCCGATTTTCCAACAGGAGGAATTATTTATGGTTACGATGGCGTAAGAGATGCTTTCCATACAGGTCGTGGGCGTATTATAATGCGTGCAAAAGCTACGATTGAAGAAGTAAAAGGACGTGAGTGTATCATAGTAACTGAAATTCCTTACCAAGTGAATAAGGCAGAAATGATTAAGAAAACTGCCGACTTGGTCAATGAAAAGAAATTAGAAGGAATTGCAAGTATTCGTGATGAATCTGACCGTAAAGGAATGCGTATTGTTTACATACTAAAGCGCGATGCAATTCCTAATATTGTTTTAAACAAATTGTTTAAATATACACAATTACAAACATCATTTAGTGTAAACAATATTGCCTTAGTAAAAGGACGTCCAGAGCAGTTAAACTTAAAGCAGTTAATTCACTATTTTGTTGAACACAGGCATGAAGTAATTGTTCGTAGAACAGAATTCGAATTAAAGAAAGCCGAAGCACGTGCGCATATTTTAGAAGGATTAATTATTGCTTCTGATAATATTGATGAGGTAATTGCAATTATTAGAGGTTCTGCTAATGCTGATGAAGCTCGTGAAAAATTAATGGAGCGTTTTGAACTGACAGAAATTCAAGCACGTGCCATTGTTGAAATGCGTTTACGTCAGTTAACAGGACTAGAGCAAGATAAGTTACGTGCTGAATATGACGAAATCATTAAAACGATAGCAGATTTGAAAGATATTCTTGCGAATGAACCTAGACGTTATGATATCATCAAAGAAGAATTAATTCAAGTAAAAGAAAAGTATGGTGATGATCGTCGTTCTGTAATTGAATATGCAGGAGGAGATATGCGAATCGAAGATATGATTCCTAACTCTAAAGTTGTTGTTACCATTTCGCATGCAGGTTATGTAAAGCGTACAAACTTAGATGAATATAAAGTTCAGAATAGAGGGGGACGCGGACAAAAAGGGGCAACGACCCGTAACGAAGATTTCTTAGAACACTTATTTGTAGGGACGAACCACCAGTATATGTTGTTCTTTACTCAAAAAGGAAAGGTATTCTGGATGCGCGTGTATGAAGTTCCTGAAGGAGGAAAGAATACAAAAGGAAGAGCGATTCAAAATTTAATAAATATAGAACAAGACGATAAAGTAAAAGCCTTTTTAGTAACAGGTGATTTAAAAGATGAAGATTACATCAACAATCACTATGTAATTATGGCAACAAAACGTGGTCAGGTTAAGAAGACTCCTTTAGAACAATATTCTCGTCCAAGAGCTAATGGTATCAATGCAATTACCATTAAAGATGGAGATGAATTATTAGAAGCGAAGTTAACTACAGGAGATAGCCAAGTAATGTTAGCACTTAAATCTGGAAAAGCAATTCGTTTTGAAGAAGCTAAAACTCGTCCAATGGGAAGAACCGCTTCAGGAGTTCGTGGTATTACCCTATCACATGAAAATGATGAAGTAATTGGTATGGTCGCTGTTAATGATATGGAAAGTAATATCTTAGTAGTTTCAGAAAAAGGATATGGAAAACGTTCTAACTTAGAAGATTACCGTATAACGAACCGTGGAGGTAAAGGAGTTAAAACGTTGAATATATCAGAAAAAACTGGTAATTTAGTTGCAATTAAAAATGTAGACGACTCTAACGACTTAATGATTATTAACAAATCTGGGTTAACTATTAGAATGGCTGTAGAAGATTTACGAGTTATGGGTAGAGCAACTCAAGGAGTTAAATTGATTAATATTAAAGATAATGACGATATTGCAGCAGTAGCAAAAGTGATGCATGAAAAAGACGAAGAAGAAGATGGCACGGAAATTGAAAATGAAACGAATGAAAGTCAAGAACAACAATAAATAAATCATAACAAAAATGAAAAAACAAATCTTAGCCCTTTCTTTAGGATTAATGTCGTTAGGGGCAATTGCTCAAAAATCAGAACTTAAAGCTGCTGAGAAAGCTATAAAAAAACAAGATTTTACTACAGCATTAAGTACCCTTAACGCAATAGAAGGGTCTTTAATGATGAACGGTGAAGATAAATATAAGTCTAAATTTTACTTCTTAAAAGGAAAAGCATTGGCTGCTAAAAAAGAATATAGAGCAGCAGGAGAAGCATTCAATGCTTTGATAGCCATGAAAGACGATAAGTATGGCGATGAAGCGAAGCCAATTTTAAATCAGATGATTCAAGAGGTTTCAAAAAAAGCGGTTGATTTATACAATAATAAAAAAGATTACCAGCAAGCTGCTGAAGACTTCTATTTAACATATGTATTAAGTCCTACTGATACTTCATTTGCGTACAATGCAGCGATTTCTGCAACTCAAGCAAAAGAGTATGATAAGGCAATTGAATATTATAGAGAATTACAAAAAGTAGGTTATACAGGCGTTGAAGAACAATATGTAGCTACCGATAAAGCTACAGGGAAAGTAGAAAGTTTTGGAACTGATAAAGCGAGAAGAGATTTAATGGTAAAGTCGGGAAGTTTTGTAAAGCCTGAGACTAAATCTTCTGAATCAAAATCTGCTACCATCGTTAAGAACATAGCTTTGATTTTAAAAGAACAAGGGAAAACAGATGAGGCTATCGCAGCTTTTAAAGATGCCCGTGCTTCTAACCCTAAAGATTTAAACTTAATTTTAAATGAAGCTCAACTATATGTTGATATGGGAAAGATGGATAAGTTTGGAGAATTAATGAGTGAAGCTGTAGCTTTAGATCCAGAAAACCCAACTTTATACTACAATTTAGGTGTTGTAAACTTTAACGAAGGAAGAATAGAAGATGCTAAGAAGTACTACACAAAAGCTGTAGAATTAAAACCAGATTATGCTGATGCTTATATGAATTTAGCAGTAGTGGTTTTAAACAAAGAAAAAGCAATTGTAGATGAGATGAATAAAAACTTATCTAACTTTAAAAAGTATGATGAGCTAGCTGCAAAGCAAAAAGAAGTGTATCGAGAAGCTATTCCATTTTTAGAAAAAGCAGATAGTTTAAACAGAAATGTAGAAACTGTTAAAACGTTAATGAACTTATACGAAGTTTTAGAAATGAGTGATAAGGCTTCTGAGTACAGAGAATTATACAAATCAATGAAGTAAGCAATTATTTCAACCATAAAAAAAACCGAAACTTTAAAGTTTCGGTTTTTTTTATGTGCTATAAATTAAACGCTGATTACTCAATCAAACGTTTAATAACCCTAAGTTTATGGGTGTGTTGTTGTGTATCAACATTGTAAATTCCACTGTGGTCTAACTTATCAATACGAACTTTTCCGTGAGCATGTATGATGTTGTAGTCGTTCATAATAATTCCGACATGAGTAATCGTTCCTTCTTCATTATCAAAAAAAGCCAAATCACCAGGTTCGCTCTCTTCAATAAAACTCAATACTTCACCTTGAGTTGCTTGTTGTTTTGCATCACGTAAAAGATTGTACCCACACAATTTATACACCGTTTGGGTAAATCCAGAACAATCAATTCCAAAAGGTGATTTTCCACCCCATAAATAGGGAACGTTTAAGAATAAAAAAGCAGTTTCTACAATCGCAGATTTTACCAGCTTACGGTTGCATACTTTACCTTCGTATAAAAATGAGGTATGATTAATGTTAATTTTATTATTCTTAAATAACGGAAGACGAGCTCCCATAGGAATCGTGGTTAAATTACTATTGTTATCGGTAATAAAATCAATCAATTCGCCAGCATAGTGCTTTTTCTCTTTAGATAAAAGAGCATGTATCTCTTCTGAAATTTCTTCGTATTGTTTATTGTCTATATATCCTTCATACTCATCAAAAGCCAAACGGATTTTACTCCATTTTTTAGATTTTTCTAAGACTTCAAAGTGTTCACCAAAAACAACTTGATTTACCATTTCTGAAGCATCAGAAGGCTCTAATCGAAGAGGAACAATACTTAAATTACAAATTCCGAAAGACATCTATTAGTTAGGTATTTTAAAACAATTAAACTCTTTCTATAACCATTGCACTAGCACCACCACCACCGTTACATATTCCAGCAGCACCAATTTTAGCGTTGTTTTGTTTTAAAATAGAAGTTAAGGCAATAATAATTCTAGCTCCTGAAACTCCTAATGGGTGTCCTAATGAAACTGCTCCACCATTCACATTTACTTTATCAGCAGATAAGCCTAAGATTTTCATGTTTGCCAATCCAACTACAGAAAAAGCTTCGTTCAACTCAAAATAATCAACATCATCAATTGAAACTCCAGCTTTAGCTAAAGCTTTTGGTAATGCTTTTGCAGGAGCTGTTGTAAACCATTTTGGTTCGTGGGCAGCGTCGGCATATCCTTTAATTTTTGCCAAAGGAGTTAACCCTAATTCAGCAGCTTTTTCAGCAGACATTAATACCAAAGCAGCTCCACCATCATTAATAGTAGATGCATTTGCAGCAGTTACCGTACCCTCTTTTGTAAACGCAGGACGCAAAGCAGGAATCTTTTCCATTTTTACATTCTTGTACTCTTCATCTTCAGAAAAGATAATAGGCTCTCCACGGCGTTGCGGTATTTCAACAGGAACAACTTCATCTGTAAATTTACCTTCGCTCCAAGCTTTAGCAGAACGGTTGTATGATTCAACAGCAAAAGCATCTTGGTCTTCTCTTGAGAATTCATATTCAACAGCACATTCATCAGCACAAACCCCCATTGCTACTTGTTCGTATGCATCAACTAATCCATCTTTTTGCATTCCGTCTTCCATTTTAATAGGACCGAACTTACTCCCTGTTCTGGCATGTTGGTAATGAGGAATCATGCTCATATTTTCCATACCACCGGCTACTACAATTTCAGCATCTCCCAAAGCAATAGTTTGTGCAGCTAACATGATAGACTTCATTCCTGATGAACAAACTTTGTTAACAGTAGTACAAGGTACAGTATCAGGAATTCCTGCAAAGATTGCAGCTTGACGAGCTGGTGCTTGCCCTAAACCTGCTGAAACAACATTTCCCATAAAAACTTCCTGAACCATTGCTGGTTTCAAGTTAATTTTATCTAAAGCTCCTTTAATGGCTACAGCCCCCAACTTAGGTGCAGGTGTAGTTGATAATGTTCCTAAAAAACTACCAATTGGAGTTCTTGCAACCGATACTATGACTACTTCTTTCATGTGCTACTATTTGTTAATTTTTATTTATTCCAATAAGCAAAAACCATTAAAATAATAAAGCTGTTAAGGGCTTAATAATTATTTTTTACAATTGATTTCATGTATTGGGTGAATTGTATTAAGATTTGTTTTGCGAAAATAACCATTTTATAATAAGTACTCAAATAATAGAGAAAGGTTATATTTACATTTTATAAACATCAAAAATGAACGATTTAATCAACAGACTGTACAAGAATAACACGATAATTTATAAAGTATTGTTATTCTTAATTACAGTAATTGCTATTGTGTATTTGTTTCCTAAAGGAGGACAGTTTAAATACGATTTTCCGCAAGGAAAACCATGGCAGTATGATAACTTATATGCTCCTTTTGATTTTGCTATTCAAAAAACTCCAGAAGAAATAGCTGAAGAGAAAGGAGAAGTAGAAAATAGTTCAAAAAAATATTTTGTAGTTGATGCTTCGGTAAAAGCAGAGGTAATACGTTCGTTTACCAATGAGATTACAACCCTAGACTCGTTATCAACTAGTGCAGTTAGGGACTTAATTAAAGAAGGAGAAAAGCTGATTCATAAAATATACTTGTATGGTTTTTTAGACGATGCAAGTATCGATAAAGCAACTAGAGGAGATGTAGTGGTGCTACGTAAAGGAAATTCTATAGACGACATTCCTTTTTCTAAATTGATACAATCTAAAGATATTTTAAATTTTTTAAGAAGCAATACAGAAAACCTTCAGTATTACAAACAACGCTTACTTATAAATTACCTATCGAGTAGCTTGCGTCCTAATGTAACATATGATTTTAAATATAGCGAGAAGGAGTTAAATGAGCGTTTACAAGGTATTTCTTATGCTAAGGGAAAGGTTTCAAAAGGAGAATTAATTATTTTAAAAGGAGACATTGTTGAAGGAAGAAAGTATAATGTTTTAAAATCATATGAGGTGGCATCTAGCTCTAGAATTTGGACAAAATCTAACTATAATTGGATTGTGTTTGGGTACACAATTTTAGTAGCCTTAGCTTTATTGATGTTGCTGTTGTTTTTAGAAAGATACAGATTTGAAACGTTTAACGACAATAATAAAGTAACCTTTATTTTCTTCAATATCTTTTTAATGATTTTTGTGCAAACGATGGTGGTAAAGTACAATTCTGATTATTTGTATGTAGTTCCATTAAGTATTTTACCAATTGTATTGAAAGCTTTTTTCGATGCCCGATTGGGGTTGTTTACCCATGTGCTTACCGTATTGTTATTAGGGTTTATTGTACCAAATAGTTTTGAGTTTATTTACTTACACATTATTGCGGGAATTGTAACCATATTAACGGTGTCTGAACTGTATAAAAGAGCGAGCTTATTTATGTCTATCGGGCAAATTACGCTAATTTATATGGTAACTTATTTTGCCTTTTCTATTTTAAAAGAAGGAAATGCAGATAAAATAAATTGGATGTACTTTGGGTTATTTGCTGCGAATGGACTGTTATCGTTCTTAGCTGTGTTTTTTATCTATTTTTATGAAAAACTTTTCGGACTGGTTTCTGATGTAACGTTATTAGAGCTTTCTAATACAAACTCAAAACTATTGAGAGATTTAAATGAAAAAGCACCCGGAACATTTCAGCATTCCATGCAGGTAGCTAATTTAGCCGAAGCAGCAGCTAATGAAATAGGAGCTAACTCCATGCTAGTAAGAACAGGAGCTTTGTATCACGATATTGGTAAAATGGTAAACCCTATGTATTTTACCGAAAATCAATCTACAGGAGTGAATCCCCATAACGATTTATTACCAGTAGACAGTGCACGTATTATTTTAGATCATGTAATTAACGGAATTGAGATAGCGAAAAAACATAAATTGCCAGATAGGATTATAGACTTTATTCGAACACACCACGGAACAAGTGTTACTTACTATTTTTATAAACAAGAACAAGAGAACAATCCAGATGTTGATATTCAGAAATTCCAATACCAAGGGCCAATTCCGTTTTCAAAAGAAACTGCTATTTTAATGATGTGTGATGCAGCAGAAGCTGCTTCTAAAAGTTTAAAAAACCCGACAGCACAATCGATAGATGTATTAATCGATAGAATTGTAGACAAGCAAAAAAACGATAATCAGTTCATAAATTCTGATATTACTTTTAGAGAAATAGAAAAAATTAAAAAAATTATTAAGAATAAGTTGATGAATATCTATCACTTACGTGTTGAGTATCCAGAATAGGTAATTTTTTTAGCAAAAAAGTTTGTAGAAACGTATATATAGTTATACATTTGCACTCGCAATTTTTAATTCACACTTCGGTAAGAATTAAGGAGAGGTGGCAGAGTGGTAATGCAGCAGCCTGCTAAGCTGTCATCCTTCGGGATGCCCGGGTTCGAATCCCGGTCTCTCCGCAAAAAAATTGTAGATGACACTAATCGGGGTGTAGCGTAGCCCGGTCATCGCGCCTGCTTTGGGAGCAGGAGGTCGCAGGTTCGAATCCTGCCACCCCGACACAATGGTCGCGTAGCTCAGCTGGATAGAGCATCTGCCTTCTAAGCAGACGGTCACAGGTTCGAATCCTGTCGCGATCACAATAAGCCTTACTAGTTTTAGTAAGGCTTTTTTGTTGTGTGTCAGTTAGTTATGTTGTCTTTCTCAATTTATAATTTGGTGTTTTTTTACTACTTTTTAACTAAAACCTCTGATTTTTTTGATTTTTATTAAGTTGTTGATAATCAGTAGGTTTTTGTTTTTTGAAAAATAAAATAAAACGAATTTTATGAAATTTTTTACCTCTTTTTATTTTTAACTCTGCTAAGTGTTTGAAAAGCAGAGGTTAAATAGTTGTAGTGAAATATTATTTTTAGGCAGTAGGTCATAGGTTTGAATACAGGCAAGGTCATAAAATCCTTATTAGAAGTTGTAGGGCTTTTTTGTTTTGGTTATTAATAAGTTAACTCAGTTATAAGTCCAGGTAAATTAATCTTGTTAAATTTAGTTGTTGAATTTTGCTTTTTGAAATAAAGCGAAGCTGAGTGAAATAAAATGATTCTACAAATTTTTTGATTATAAAGGTTTGAGATAAATTTGAAAATTAATATTAAATAAGTTTTAACAAAAGAACGATTTAATAAATATTCTTCTAAGTTTTGACATTTTTATAAGTATATTTATTTAATAAGTAATTTAGTTCTAAAAATAGAATTATGTCAAATATTACTTTAATAAACTATTACTCAAAGCTATTAGTTCAATCAATTCTTGTGTTTAATATAGTAGTTATATTGTTTGTTATAATCAAATGTCTTCTTAGGAAAAGAATTTTTTAAAATATAACTAAAAAGATAAATCCATAAAAGTTTGGATTAGAGATTTATTAATGGATATTTATTAAAATATGATAAAGCGATAATTTTTTTTCACTTCTTAAATATGTCGTTCTAATTAATTTTATTTCTGATCCCTTTATGTAAATATTAGAAAGATCTTTATGCTCAACAGAAGTAATGTTTTCAATATAAGGATGTTGATTTTCTAGAAAAGCTCTATATCCTCCGCAAAAAACCTCAAAATTTGGAGATGTAGAATAAACTCCTAAAAACTTTTCTTTTAAACCGTTAGAGTCATATTGTTTAATGGACTTTTGAATATGTCTACTTATGTTTGTTGAATCTACAGATTTTAAAATCATTCCTTCAAAAAAACTTATAAATCCTTCTTGGTTATTTTCTATAATTATATCCAGTTCTCCTTGATTTTTACCAGATTCAGAAGTTCCTTTCAAAGCTTGTTCATTTGTGAAAAAATCTTTGCCTAAGTGATTTTTTAAAATTATCTGAAAAAATGAGTTGATTTGGTTCTCTTTGTAATTTTCTATAAGCTTTTTGTTTGATTGTAGTTCTGAGCTAGTATTTATTAATGCTCTTAAAATGCTACTGTTATTTAAAGATGATCTGTACCCTATATATATTCCTTCAATTAATACACTTTCAGCGCTATTTGTGCAATCTATATGAGTTTTACCTTTTGATATAAATTTGTTTAGTACCTTTTTATCTATCATATAAGGGGTGTCAGATGTGGAGCATAAAATACAATTACAAGCCCATTTTTCTACATAATCATCATCAGTCAATTTTAAATCATTATTGATTTGCTTAATTTGATGTGTTATAATTGAATACATTTTTGCTTTAAAGTCACCAGTAACATATAGTTTAATCGTTTTATAAGATTTGTTTAATATTACTAACGAATCACTATGTTCGGTACTAAAAACAGCTCCATATTTCCAGAAATCATTATCCCCTATGTAGCTTTTCAATCTACATAATAACCTTTCTATTACACCAGATGGTAAGAATTTATATTGAATTTCATATTTTAATGATTCAGGTATAATAAAATTGTTTTTTAAATGTGAATCCTTTGGTGTTGCTTTTAATAAAGTTGGTATTATATATTGACTAGTACTACCAATTATTTTGAAAGCAATTTCAAATTTTTCCATCAGTAATAAAATCTTATGATAGTTCTCTGATGGATATTTTTTTTGATCTAAAAATTGATCTAAATTATTTGCATCGAAAAGACCATCGTTTTTTTGAATTTTTAGAGAATGTATTAATGCGTAAATAGCGTCAGTTAACCAGTGAGGATTAGTTATGACCAAGTCTTTTAGGGTATAATCATCAATGAAATGAACTATATCACCTAAATCGTTCATATATCGACTTAAATATTTTGTTTTCTCTTCATCTTTAAAATTACAGATTTCTTTAAATTCACTATAATTTATAAAATCGTTATCTAATTTTTTTATTTTACTTCTTATATTGTTCCATTGAGAAGGAAATATGTCAGAAATATGAGGCAATTCACAAATAGCATTGAGTATTTCATCGGTTAATTCAGTTATACCTTCTTTTGTGTAACATGAAACTTTATGATAACTTAATATGTTTTCGAAATTTTCACTGTAAAAGGTTTCATCTATATGTTTAATTCCTGAGTCAGCTTTATTCATAACAACTATTACAGGACTGTTATTGCTTAATCTTTTAATAATATTTAACCAGTACTCAAAGGCTTCTGATTCATTGTCGGGTCTTGAGTCCCACATAAATATATATATAGATCTTTGGGTTAAAAAGAACTGATGAGTACCATATAGTATTTCTTGCCCCCCAAAATCCCAAAGATTTATTTTAATATTGCTTAAAAAGCAAGCATCAGGGATAATGAGTTCAGGGGTGTCAGTTATCTTCAGTCTTAATAACTCAAATTGATCATAAAATATTGAATTAGATGCTAAATAATCATTTATGTGTTCATATGAGTATTCAATAGATTCATATTCTTCTGGGTTTCCATCTTCGTCGAATTTAGTTTCAATGATAGGAACTTCACTTTTGATGTGAATATTTTCGAAATCATTAATTGAATAATATGGTTGAGCGGCTGGTAAATAAACAGGATAATTAATAGATTCTATGTTGATGCCTTCAGTAGTTTTCTCCTGCCCAAGGACAAAATCCCTCATAGGATCTATTAAAGTCTTCATAAATGTTGTTTTACCAACTTCTCCTTTCCCTACAATTAAAAGTTTTGTCTCAAATAATCTTTTCCTATTATCACCATTTTTTAAGGAATCTAAGTAAAAGTCAACATATAGTAGATCCTCTCTTTCTGATATTTCTGGAGGTAGGTTTTTAGTAAAAGGATTATTGTTAAATATAATTTTAGTTTCACGTAAATTTATTAAGTCTAGTGGAATAAAATTAAAGTAATTGTTTGAAATGTTTATTTCTTTAAAAGAATAGTATTTACCATCTAAAAGGTTAAAATTTTGAATAAAATTGTTGCTTAAATCTAGATATTGAAGATTGTCTAAAGTTGAAATTTCTTTGGGAACTTCCCCAAACTGGTTATAACTTAAGTCAACCTCTAGGAGGTATATCATGTCTGATATATCAATAGGTAATTTGCTTAAAAAAAGCCCACTAAGATTTAAATATCTTTCTTTGTTATTTCTTACTTCTTCAATTCTTTCAATTGCAATTTGAATATTATTCATAGGTAAAATTTTCGAAAGGAATCAAAAATATAGATTTTTTGGTTAAAAAATAAAAGTTTGTTATCGTCAAATTACATTATTTAAAAACAGTACTATATAGGAAATTCAATGATTTTAATATTTATATCTTTTAAACAATATCTATGTAATCTTTAATCTTTAATCTTTAAATTTATTTATATAAGATAATTTAAGGCTTTTATAGAGAAACATAATTTAATTAAGAAGGCTAATTTTTCACAAATTTTATTTTATGTGTTATTGTAATTTTTTTGTTTTTAAGCATGTTATGTTGGGATGTAAAGAGCCTTCTAAGCAGACGGTCACAGGTTCGAATCCTGTCGCAATCACAATAAGCCTTACTAATTTTAGTAAGGCTTTTTTGTTTTTGCAGGTTTTATAGTGCTTACAATTTACTATGTTTTTTCAGATCATACCTTTTTAAAATTGCTTCAACATTAAGTTAAAAAGGGGTAAAAAAGATGCTTTGTGAATACCTACTGTTAGGTAGGAAACTTTTTAAGTTAAGGTTTAAATTTATTCCATTAACTAACCATAAATTTAATCACTTATGAAAAAAGCACTTTTATGTATCGTATTTCTAAATACTTCTGTTTTGTTTTCGCAAATTTTTAAAAATAGTAATGGAGAGGGAGTTTTCTTTACAGAAAAAGCAAAACAATTGAGTGTTGAGACAGAGTTTTCAAAAAAGACTTCTTCTGCAAGTTTACAATTAAATTCCCCTCTTAAATCAATAAAATATTATAAACTAAATTCTAAGGACAGTATATTTACAGTTCAGACTTCACATAGCATCCTAACTCAATTAGATTTAGTCAATACTCAATCCATCACTAAAGGATTAGTAAACCCAGAAGTAAGTTTCAAGTTAGGTATTATTAAAACCATTGATAGCTTGAATACTAGTGAATTTGTAAAACCAGCTATTTCTTGGGGTGCTTCAACAAAAATAACATACAATAATAAGAAGGTCTTATATGATACAATTAATAAAATGAAATCAATAAAGCACCCATATTCTTTCTCATTAGATTTGAATGCTGAAATCTATCCTAAAAGAGTTAATTTTTTAGCTATCGGTTTTGTTGCTGGATATAAAAACACAAATAATTATGATGACTTAGATTCTTTTCAAGATTTGCCACTAGATTATTCAGATAATAATATTAGTTCTATTAAGGATAGTGAAGATGGTAAAATAGGTGACTTCAAAACACTCAATAATTATTACATAGGTGTTTCCGCGCCTTTTTTTCCTTTTAAATTCAAAAATTCTTCAAATCTTTTTGGTAAAGTTGTGGAAAGGGTTGCTATTGTTCCTTATTATAGAAATACTTTTGGCGACTCTAGTATTTCTAACTGGGGAGCTTCTTTTTCTTTTGTAGATATTGGCCTTAGGAACGAATCATTTTCAGCACTGTTTAATTCTGGATTCAGTATTGGAGTAGATTGGATTAGGAAACAAGGTAAAACTTCATCAGGGGTTTTTATCGGAGGTAAGTTTTCAATAGATGGAATAATAAAAGATCTTACAAAGTTACCTGAGTAAGATTTATAATGTTTAACAAAAATTAATTGAGGCTCTAGAGCCTCTTTTTATTATGAAAATAAATATACGTTTTATAGGAATATTAAATAAAGGTAATTCTAAGAAAACAAGTTCTTTGTATTGTAGAATTACTTACAATAAGAAAAGAAAACAGTTTGCAACAGGGATATTTATAGATCCAAAGTTGTGGAATAGTAAGAAGCAAAAGCTTTTAGATAAAGTAGAAAGCTCAGAAATTGTGAATACACAATTAAGCCTTATTAGTCAAAAGATTAATGAGGCTTTTTTATTACTACAACTTCAACAAAACGATTTTAATGTTGATGATACATACAGTCAATATAAAGGAAAAAAATACGAGAGTAGAGAAGACTTTGTTGGAGTTGTATGATATTCACAATGAGCAAACCAAAAAACGTATAGGAATTGATTTTAAAGAAGTTTCTTGAAGCAGGTATATAAAAGAAAGGTAGAAAAGTTTAAATACAAAAGACATGATATAAAACTGAACAAACTCGATTTAAAATTTGTAGAGGATTTGGGAAATTATCTTAAAACAGAACTTAAATTAAGCCAAGCTACAATAAACAGGTGTTTGCAAAGAGTGAAAATAAGAGCTAAAAAAACGACCAAACACATTGATGAAAATTCAAAGACATAGGAAAGTTAAAACTACTTATAAATAGGTAGTTTTTTTGTTTTATAAATTATTAATTTAGTCATAACCAAACTTAAAGAATTAAAAATGAAAAACTTAAAGCATCCTGTGTTTTTAATTTTAACAGGAATTATTGTAGGGGTTATTTCTTACTACTGTATTTTGGGGCTAGCCTATAACTCCATGGAGAAAAACATGTTGAAGAGTAATTTTTTAGCTCAAACCTTTGAAAAAGATCCGTCCTTAAGCGGTGCGCTACAATCAGAAGAACGATTATCAACAATGAAAGGAGGTGATAATCCTGTATTGACTTGGCGCATATTAAATGCCGCCAATGTTATAAATAACGATCTTCAAATTTCGAATGTCAGTACCATTCTATCCACGTTCTTTCAAAGGGAAATTACAAGCACAAACGATTTAAGAACAAAAACATCTTTAGATGTGTTGATAGACTTACTTCAGTCTATCGGAAAAAGTCAAAACGGTTCAGAACCCCAAGCTAGAAGTGAAATAAAAAAGCATATTGTTCAAAGTTTATCTGAAAAAAAAGGAGCAATAGATGCCTATGATGAATTTTTACTTCAAAATACTTCTCAAGACACATATAAAAAAATAGAGGGTTCCTCTACAGATGAAATTCATGCAGTATTAAACAGACTTTTTTACCATTACAGAGTAGAACAAGTGTTTACAGATGTACCAAATAGCATTCCCAATTCAAACTTAGAAGCACAAGAAGAATATAAACAAATTAAAGATTTGTGTTTTCAAATATTACTTTCCATTTCTGACGATAAGGCAGTAAAATATACAACGCAAAGAAAAGAGTGGATCAAAGGACCAGAACAATTGGTTATGATGTGTTTGTTTTTTGTAGCGCTGTTAATTCTTGTCGTAAAACGTAAAATTTCTAAAGAAAATGAAAAAAATAATGAAATATCACAGCGCTACTACAACTACTATAATTGGATTTTTTCATCGCTTACAGCTATAGGGTTTATAGGAACTATAAGAGGATTGAGTAATGCGCTTTCAGATGCTGATATTATTTTTAGATCAGGGGCTGGTTTAGACCAAGCGATTTCTATTTCATCCATTACTCAAGTGCTTGGTGTTGCATTTTCAACTACATTAATAGCACTCATACTAACTCTACTGTTAGGTTTGTTAAAGTTGTTTATTGATCCTACTAATAAATTAAATTTAGACTAGCAATGGCTCAGAATAAAGGAGTTAGTTTAAGCAGTGTCGATATGTTGGCATGTGCCTTAGGAGCCTGTATTGTATTAATGTTGGTTTTTGTAGTTAATGTTGGAAACAGTTCAGGAAATGGAACACAATCTGGCAATAAATTTAACGGTACTTCACTTTCGTTGTTTTCTGATGATATGTCGCAAGGAAGAATGGTTTTTATAAGACAAGTAGCTCTTAGGTTTCAGTCAACTCAAGACTTCAAACTATTTAAGAAAAACATGAACGTAGGTGTTTGGAGCTATGACCAAGCATTAAAAGCCTTAAAACGTGTTGATGAACAAGTTTATTTTCTTCCAGAAGAACAAATGGTTGTGTATGGCATTCTATCAGATACCCTTATTAAGAAGCAGATAAAATTTACGCTTAACAAACAAATTCTTGCAAAAAATCCAACCATGGCAACAAGAAGCGTAAACGTAAAAGCAAAACTAATCGAAGGAGCCTCAGAGTTAAATTCAGAGAAGGTTTTTTCAGGGTTTTATGAAACAGTACCTAAAGTTTATGGAACCGAAATAGGATTTAAAAACCTAACGGTAGAATTTAAACAAAGAGCGTTGAAAGATACGATGCATATTAAGAAGCTCATAGAAATAAAAAATTACTAAGATGTTTAAAAAAGCAAGAACACTTATTAGCTTTATTGATTTATTGGCATGTGCCTTAGGAGCCTCTATTTTATTGATGTTAGTTTTTGCCAAGTCTAAAGAAGATGCAGCAAAAACAATAAGTATAGGAGCTCCTAAAGATTTTATGTATTGCGAAGTTGAATTACAACAACCCCAAGCCTATATAATCTTTCAAGTAAGACCCAAAGGAGGGGTGTGGAGAAGGCTACAGCTAAGCAAAAAAGCACAAATAAAATACCATAATGGTTTTATTAACCTTACCAATAATACCCTAAATAAAACAGATAGTTACTATGCTTGGGGACCATTTTATAAGAAGGATAGAGATAGTTATCGTACCGATAAAAGCTATTTTGGAATTTATGGAGTACAAGGGAAGAACGAATCCAACTGGGAATTTAGTGCATCGTATATTTCAGATATACAACTCGATTGGAATTCTGGGGCAGCTTCTCCCGATAAAATAATAAGTACCCAAAAACTACCTAAAATTCATTTGACTTATCGTGTTAGAAATAAAAACAGCACCGCTGTAGTAGAGAAGAAAATATCACTTAACATAGGAGAAACCCAACTATTTAATATAGAAATAAACAATGAAAACTAAAACAATAAAACTATCGCTAATTATACTTTCAGTATTTGTATTAGTGGGGTATGTGGTAGATAATAATTCTAATGAACGTTTACTCTCTATAGCGAATAAAAAGGCAATTGAAAATCATGACGTCGCAGATATTTTGAGTCTTTTTCAGTTTATAGATCAATTAAAAAACCAAAGCAAACCAGAACTAGTGTTGAATAGTATTCGTGGTTTTGGAGGTGTTTTTTCTAGCGAAAATTTAGAACTAGACGAAACAAAACAATTACTAAATGACCTTATTAAACACCTAGATTCACTAAGAACACAAAATACCCCAGAGCTATTAGAAACCGTAATTTCTGAAGGAACAATAGTACTGTTACCAAAACACTTAAAAGAAGACTTTGAAGGAGCAAAAGAAAAAATTACTTCCACCAATACTAAAGTAGTTCTTACATCAACAGCATACAACTACATATATGTATTTAATGAATTATTACCCAAGTTAAAAAAACTATTAACACAGGAAAAAGAGATTACAAAAGAAGAATTTCTTACAGCCTTTTATGAAGCAAAAATTTCTAAACTTAAAATAACCATCATAAAAAATATTTTCAAAGAAGTTCCAAAAGAACTGTTAGGTGAAATAATACCAATGAAAGAAATTTCAGAAATACAAACAGAAATTGCAAAGTATGAAGCTATTGTCAACCCTAATTTAGAAATTTTAAAAAACTATCAAGAAGGAGCATCTGCAGCACAACTCAAAATACAATTAAAAGAACAAACGTTGAAAAAGCATGCTTATCTCTTAGAAGAATACGCACGCACAGAAGCAAAAATTACCCAAGCAGCAAACAAAATTCTAAATTTTGAAAAAGCCCTTCTCAAAGAATATGAATCACTTCAAACATTACTTAATAAAAAAGCGACAAAAACAATTGTTAAAGCACAGCAAGAGTTGAACGAAGTTATAGGAGCTAAAAACTATATAGATATTATTCCTAACTATTTAGAAAAGAAACCCAATTGCTGGTTGCGATTAAAACTACCAGAAAATTCAATAGAATATATAAAAGAGCACAAAGAAATTAAAGGAATTACCGGAAGCCTCTATTTAGTGTATAAAACAAAAGTATTTGATGATAAAACATCATTAAAAGGCAAGTCATTTATACCAGGTGTAAATTTAAACCCTGTGCAAATAGATTCGTTAAAAGCATCGTTAAAAAAAATCGTTTCAGAAATTCCCTTAGGAATTAAAATATCAAACCTAGCAATAGCGAAAAAAAGCCCCCAAAATACTTTAGTGACCTGCACTGGTTACGATGGAAAAAACGAAACCGTTAATAACCTACAAATTACCATTCCAAAAGACAGTCCATGGACAAACTTTAAAACAATACTCAAAGACCAAAAAGAAGTATTTAATAGGCTTCAAATAAGTAAAGAATTAGGATTACAATTAAACCATATAACCCTAAACCCTAACAACTTTGACGCTACTTTTTCATTTCACGTAGGGTCTGGTAGTATTGTTCGAGACCTTCTTAATATTAAAAAAGAAACCAATTCTTTTGAGTTTACTTTAAGTGAAATTCAAAAAGAAAATGAGTTTATTTCCAGTAAGTTAAGAGAATTGTTTGGAAAAAAAATTACGGCAAGACTCCAAGAAATACTGGATAAAAAAGAAAACAAAAAACGCATACAAAACTTAATATTGGCAGACAGTATTATTCAAACTAAAGTGGCGTATAACCAAGATCAAATTGTAGGAAATATTAGCTATGTGCCTATTGGGTTTACTGCGTTAAATAAAAAGTTCAAGCAAACAGCTGCGGTTGATATCCTTTTTAAAACATCTTTAAAAAACGGGAAATCTGCGATAACCATTTCAAATACCTTTTTGCCCTATGAAGGAATCATAAGAACCTATGTAAAAAAATATTTAACTACAACGAAAGAGGCATTATTACAAGCTGTAAGCAGAACACTAAGTACGTCAGAAATAGGAAACTTAATGTTAAACCTTTCTCAAGAAGTACAGTTTTCTAAGTTTACATTAAATTATAACAATAGAGAAATAACAGGAGAGATGTGGGTTAAAGGTTTCGCCGATAAAAAAATGTTAGTATCTATTACGAAAAGAGGATTGCGAGTTGAAAATATAGAAGAGGTATTTAAAGAAATTATCAAATCAACATTCGAAACCTATGTGGTATCTCAATTTGAACGAACCATTCAAAAAAAGTGTAATGACCTGTTAGCAAACAAAGAAATTTCGCTATTTACCTTCGATTTTAAATTTGAAGACATAGATTGCAGTCTTCAAAACTCAAACGCTTCTTTTAAAGCAGTATATAAAAAAGATCCAGCAAACTTTGCTAAGGTTACATTTAATACTTCCGGAAACCTTACAATAGTAGAGCTAGCCGCTCCTGTCATTGAACGAGAAATTATAGCTAAAATACAAGAAAACCTTACTCAATATACAGATTTTAAATACTTAAAAGTAAAAAATCCACGATTTGAGAAAGGAGTTTTAAAAATTGATGCCTTTGTTCAAATAGAAGCCATTGGTTTGTATGAGCAAGCAGGAACTTTTGAAATAGCTCCAGATACAAAAAACATTGTAGAGGCCAAATTTAACGGATTTGATTTAAAAACAGCCTTTGAAAATAAGCTGAATAACCACGTAAAAGAAAAAATAAAAAAACGTATAAAAGATAAAAAATTAACCCTTGAATTTTCTAAAGAAGCCGATGGTTTATCAATAACAGATGTTGAAGAAGTGAAGCTATTTGGTTTAGATAGAAAGCTAGTATTTAAAGCTGAAGCTCATTTAAAAGGGATTGTGGTTCCAGGGTTTAAAATTACCATTAACCTCTCTGAAGAAGACCTTTTAAAGGCAATTCGTATCGATTTACCAAGTACAGCTATTCTTAACGGATTACTAGCAAATACTAGCCTAATGAACGATTTAGGTACAGAGATTGTTCCAGGATTACATGCACGGATTGAAAAAATAACGATTCACATAAATCCAGTTAGAATAGAAGGTTTTTTACAGCTTGAACTAAACAATTTAACCTTTCCATCTATGAGGTTTGAAGTAACTAAAAATAACATTCGATTCCATCCTTCGTTATCGTTTCCTTTACCAGGTGCTTATTTACTTTCTGTCTCTCCGCCACTTACATTATACGGGACCTATGTATCGTTAGACTTAGAAGAGAAACGTGTTTCTTTTGATACGAATATTACCGTAGGCACACCAGCAGATACCGAAGCCAGTAGCCGATTAATTAATTTAAAAGGTAGTTTAGGTGCCTATTATGCAAATGGTAAGTTTGGTAACGTAGCTTTAGAAGCCAATTTGTATTTAATTACGGTATTGAATGTGTTGGAAGGAAAAGGAGTGTTGCAAACCACAAAAGGCTGCTTTAAAATGGCATCTAATACCAAAGGTCAATTACGTAAAATACTACAATTTGACAATCAAGTAACAGTTAATTGTGATGATAACTTATTTAGAAGTCAAATGACTATCAATACACTTGGAATTAAGGTGGATTCTGATATGAGTGCCCAAAAAACACCATCAAACTCAGCAATCAAACTAGCAGGTGAAATCAATTATAACTTTTTAGAAACAGCCTATTTACATGGAGCAGTTGCTTCTAAACTTGAAATAGGAGATTTAACCAGTCTTGCAAAAAATGCCACCGTTTCTTTAGCTGGTAATGTTAAAATTGATCGTTTTAAATTATCAGGACTAAGTTTAGAAGCAAATTATAACAATGCTTATTTAGATTTTAATGTGCTGGGAGTAAACCTAGGAATTGAAGTGCCTACCATAGGTGATTTTTCTGAAGAAATGATTTTAGAAAAAATACTAAGTCTGTTAGATTTTGATCCAGAAATGATTTTAGAAATTTTAAAAGACCCAACAAAAATTTCATTTAAAATAGCTCCTATGGGTATTGGCAACGATAGTAAAAGAGGTAAAAATGAAGGAAGAGGTACACAAGATGGAGGAAGATTTACCAATGGAGGAAGTCCTACTAAAAAAGTAGGAGCCTCAAATGAATCGTCAGTAACATTGGTAGATAATGGTGAAGGCATGCATATAGAATCAGGAGTTTTTAAAAGTAATAGCGCTGAAGTAAAACTATTACCCTTACAAAGCATTGCAAACTTTCCTAGAGGGCAAGAAACGCGATTTCCAGAGAATATAAATAAAGCATTGGCTTTAGTAAACACAGGTAATAATGCACAATCAAAGATTAATTATATAGCCAATGAAACAGTTTCGCATATACAACCAGACTTCAATTATTGGATAATGACGGAAAGGTTACCTCCTTTAAAGGTAAAAAATGACACCCTGTTTTATAAGTTCAATAAAAAACTTTTTAAATATTCAGAACGTCCATTAATATGTTGGAATGTTTGTTTTGATAAGAATAACAAAGCCTATATTTATTTGTCACAACCTTACATAAACACATTCCAAACCAATGAATATAAACTTCCCGAATTAAAAGAAGAAAGGAGTGCTAATTATGATTTCTTAAGATGTAAACTTACCAATAGAGAACAATTAATTGTTAATGAAGACAACACATTTATTGTACAGAATATACCTCTAATAAAACATAGAGGGTATATAAACTTTGGAAACTCAATCATATTTACCCCATACAATAATGTGTTCTTTAAAAAGAGAAATAAATTTTTGAACTCAGCAGAAAAAAATATCACAAGTACCAATCTTATCAAAGCTTCTACCTTACGAAAATTGAAAAGGCAGTACCCCTCTTTTGACGCTATTAAAGCAATTGTAATATCTGGACGAGATTTATTAATAATAAAACAGGACAATCTGAGTGAAGTTACTGCCTTTAAAATAAAGAAAGATGATGAAATTAAAAAAGAACTAGAAAAAACAGCTACTACCTTAGGAAATGTTTGGATAGAAATTCCTCAGAGTGCTATCAATGCTGTTTTTGGACAAGAGCCTTGGTTTAATAGCGCTAAAAAATTCCATCAAAATTTAGAAACATTGCATTCAAATACCTATCAAGGTACTATAAAAACAAAAGCCTACAGGAGCTTTGAGGCGTTAGTACAAAGTTTAATAGAAGAAAACACTGTTCCGAATACAAGGGTAATTCCATTAGGAACTAAAGAGTATCTTTTAACAACAAACAACAATGATAAAAACAAAACTTTGGTAGACTTAACTCCTAGTAAAAACATGATTTTTTTTAATTATAAACCACCAATTTTAAGAATAACTAATAACGACCTTACCAAAGATTTAGGAATAGAAAATACGACTGCAACAGGTTTTGAAAATGTTTTTAAAAATAACGCATTGGTTTCAAACACTTTTGTAAATATTATTGACGGAAAGATATTTAACGATGATATCTATTTAGGGAAAAATCAAGATAATCTATTTTTTCAAAGTGATAACCAGTTAAAAATCCAATCGAAAGACTCGTTATGGACTCTCAAAACAGCAGTCAATATTCATACACTTACTAAAGAAAATAATCAAGCACAAACCGGAAGTCTTTTTACCAAGCCACAAACCGTTAAAAAACACGCAGCATTTTTCAATACACTATTTTCAATTGTAAGCTCAGGGAAAGATATTCAACTTGTTGTAGAAGCATATGAATCACAGTTAATTGCATACATTTTAGACGAAATAGACTTCCACATTATATGGGAAGCGCCGTATGATAGTACTGAAATTAAAAGTAAAAAGATACGACGTACCAACTTAGATACTGCTTTAAAAAGAGCAAATAATACAAAAGCCGAATTAAAATTAGTAAACTCTATACAAGCAAAATCGTATACCTTACAAGAACTTCTTACATTTATTAAAAAAGGGTACGAGCCAACGAAAGATTGGTTTGCTAAAGACAACGACTTTGTACACTCATTAAGCCTATTAAAATAACAACCATAAAAATAACGATATGAAAACTATGTACACATTACTGGTATTATTGCTAACAACTTATACAGTTGCAGCACAGGAGTTAAATACTAACTGGAAAAGTGATTTAACCAATATATTATATCAATTTCTTCAGTGTAAAGAGCCTATAGACGATATATCGCCATGTAATAAGTTTGTTTCAGAAGCATTAAAATCCGCATATGGCGTTAACGACTTTTATAGCACAGAGAAGAACAGACATATGGTAGCAAATGAAATTTACAAGTATTTAAAAAGCAGTTCAAAATGGACGTTGTTGGGAAAAGCAAATGACCAAAACGCATTAAACAGTGCGCAAGGATATGCCAATATAAAAAAAGCAGTTGTAGCCGTTTATAAAGGAAACGTACATGGACACATTGCCTTAATACTACCAGGGACCTTGTCACAATCGTCTAGTTGGAATTTAAAAGTACCCAACTCAGCTTCATTTTTTATATACAAACCCGATAAGTCATACATTAGTAAAAAAATGTCTTTTGCTTTTTCGTCTAATGATAAAGACAAGGTGTTACTGTATGGAAGAAATTATTAGCAATAAGAAGGTGAACTTTTAAAATATAACAGTTCGCATACTGTCAAAATCCCAATAAACCTAAACCGAAATAATTAAGTTTATTGGGATCTTGTGTTTTTTCAAGGCTATTTTATGTATTATTTTACACATATAAATTGATGCTTAGAGGAAAGTGTTATTGAGGGAATAAAATAAGAATTCGTAAAAATCATTTTTTTTTAGTAAATTGTATTTGGTTAGTATGTTGTAAATCAGTTTGTTTAGGTGTTTCTTCAAAATTATCGCCTTTAAGCTATGAAGACAATGCTGATATAACGCCTTTACTTACTCGAAAGAACATCAAAATTTATTAATAAAATTTAATTAAATGTAACACATGATTACCACGAAGTCCCACCCAAACAAAGCGAATAATGAAAAAATTAGCTACCCTCGTACTCTTATTTTTAAGTGTAATTACTACCGCACAAGTAGGTATAGGAACCTTAACACCTAATGTATCTGCTCAGTTAGATATTAAGTCTAATACCAAAGGCTTATTAATACCCAGATTAAATATTGACAATTTAAGAACTGCTTCACCAGTAAGTAGCAGTACGATTAACGAAAGTCTATTAGTTTATAATACCAATAAAACTTCAGGAAAAGGATTTTATTATTGGAATGGATCGTTATGGGAAAAGTTAACGGATATAACAACAGTTTCAAACCTTGTTGCTTCACAAGCAGACGATCAACAAATAAAAAATTTTTACTTAAGTAGCTCTAATATTCTTACTCTAGAGTTGGAGAATGCAAGCTCTAAATCAGTTGATTTATCATCTCTTTTAGGAAAGAATGAATTACTAACAGGTGAGGGATCACCAATAAGCAACTCTATAGATCCTTTAGGAGGAGTTTTATATGTAGACACCAATTCTGGAGAAGTGTATAGCTCAGATGGTAGATTATGGAGTTCAGTTGTGTCGTCTGGAGCCGATGGAAAATCCGCCTACCAAATCTGGTTAGATGCTGGAAACAGTGGAACCGAAGCTGACTTTATCACTTCCTTAAAAGGAAATACAGGAGCAACGGGAACCAATGGAACGGATGGAAAATCCGCCTACCAAATCTGGTTAGATGCTGGAAATAGTGGAACCGAAGCTGATTTTATCACTTCCTTAAAAGGAGATACGGGAGCAACGGGAGCCAATGGAACGGATGGAGCCGATGGAAAATCTGCCTATCAAGTTTGGTTGGATGCTGGAAACAGTGGAACCGAGGCTGACTTCATCACCTCCTTAAAAGGAGATACTGGAGCAACGGGAACCAACGGAACGGATGGAGTGGATGGGAAATCCGCCTATCAAGTTTGGTTGGATGCTGGAAACAGTGGAACCGAAGCTGACTTTATCACTTCCTTAAAAGGAGATACGGGAGCAACAGGAACCAACGGAACCGATGGAGTAGATGGAAAATCTGCCTATCAAATCTGGTTAGATGCTGGAAACAGTGGAACCGAAGCTGACTTTATCACTTCCTTAAAAGGAGATACGGGAGCAACGGGAGCCAACGGAACGGATGGAAAATCCGCCTATCAAGTCTGGTTGGATGCTGGAAACAGCGGAACCGAAGCTGACTTTATCACTTCCTTAAAAGGAAATACCGGAGCAGCAGGTGCCAACGGAACCGATGGAGTAGATGGAAAATCTGTCTATCAAGTTTGGTTGGATGCTGGAAACAGTGGAACCGAAGCTGACTTTATCACCTCCTTAAAAGGAGATACGGGAGCAACAGGAACCAACGGAACCGATGGAGTAGATGGAAAATCTGCCTATCAAGTTTGGTTGGATGCTGGAAATAGTGGAACCGAAGCTGATTTTATCACCTCCTTAAAAGGAAATACCGGAGCAGCAGGTGCCAATGGAACGGATGGAAAACCTGCCTATCAAGTTTGGTTGGATGCTGGAAACAGTGGAACCGAAGCTGATTTTATCACTTCCCTAAAAGGAGATACGGGAGCAGCAGGAACTAACGGAACGGATGGAGTGGATGGGAAATCTGCGTATCAAGTTTGGTTGGATGCTGGAAACAGTGGAACCGAAGCTGATTTTATCACCTCCTTAAAAGGAGATACCGGAGCAATAGGAGCTAACGGAACGGATGGAGTGGATGGAAAATCCGCCTACCAAGTCTGGTTGGATGCTGGAAACAGTGGAACCGAAGCCGATTTTATCACTTCCTTAAAAGGAAATACCGGAGCAGCAGGAGCCAATGGAACGGATGGAAAATCTGCCTACCAAATCTGGTTAGATGCTGGAAACAGCGGAACCGAAGCTGATTTTATCATTTCCTTAAAAGGAAATACCGGAGCAACGGGAACTAACGGAACCGATGGAGTAGATGGAAAATCTGCCTATCAAGTTTGGTTGGATGCTGGAAACAGTGGAACCGAAGCTGACTTTATCATTTCCCTAAAGGGAGATACCGGAGTAACAGGAACCAACGGAACCGATGGAGTGGATGGAAAATCTGCTTATCAAGTCTGGTTAGATGCTGGAAATAGTGGAACCGAAGCTGATTTTATCACTTCCTTAAAAGGAGATACGGGAGCAGCAGGAACTAACGGAACGGATGGAGTGGATGGGAAATCTGCCTATCAAATCTGGTTGGATGCTGGAAACAGTGGAACCGAAGCTGATTTTATCACCTCCTTAAAAGGAGATACCGGAGCAATAGGAGCTAACGGAACGGATGGAGTGGATGGAAAATCCGCCTACCAAGTCTGGTTGGATGCTGGAAACAGCGGAACCGAAGCTGACTTTATCACCTCCTTAAAAGGAGATACGGGAGCAACAGGAACCAACGGAACCGATGGAACTGACGGAAAATCTGCCTATCAAGTTTGGTTGGATGCTGGAAATAGTGGAACCGAAGCTGACTTTATCACCTCCTTAAAAGGAGATACTGGAGCAACGGGAACCAATGGAACGGATGGAGCCGATGGAAAATCTGCGTATCAAGTTTGGTTGGATGCTGGAAACAGTGGAACCGAAGCTGACTTTATCACTTCCTTAAAAGGAGATACGGGAGCAGCAGGTGCCAATGGGACGGATGGGAAATCTGCCTATCAAGTTTGGTTGGATGCTGGAAATAGTGGAACCGAGGCTGACTTTATCACTTCCTTAAAAGGAGATACCGGAGTAACGGGAACCAACGGAACCAACGGAACCGATGGAGTAGATGGAAAATCTGCCTATCAAGTTTGGTTGGATGCTGGAAATAGTGGAACCGAAGCCGATTTTATCACTTCCTTAAAAGGAAATACCGGAGCAGCAGGAGCCAATGGAACGGATGGAAAATCTGCCTACCAAATCTGGTTAGATGCTGGAAACAGTGGAACCGAAGCTGACTTTATCACCTCCTTAAAAGGAAATACCGGAGCAACAGGAACCAACGGAACCGATGGAGTGGATGGAAAATCTGCTTATCAAGTCTGGTTAGATGCTGGAAATAGTGGAACCGAGGCTGACTTCATCACCTCCTTAAAAGGAGTTACTGGAGCAACGGGAACCAACGGAACGGATGGAGTGGATGGGAAATCTGCCTATCAAGTTTGGTTGGATGCTGGAAATAGTGGAACCGAAGCCGATTTTATCACTTCCTTAAAAGGAAATACCGGAGCAGCAGGAGCCAATGGAACGGATGGAAAATCTGCCTACCAAATCTGGTTAGATGCTGGAAACAGTGGAACCGAAGCTGACTTTATCACCTCCTTAAAAGGAAATACCGGAGCAACAGGAACCAACGGAACCGATGGAGTGGATGGAAAATCTGCTTATCAAGTCTGGTTAGATGCTGGAAATAGTGGAACCGAAGCCGATTTTATCACTTCCTTAAAAGGAAATACCGGAGCAGCAGGAACTAACGGAACCGATGGAGTAGATGGAAAATCTGCCTACCAAGTCTGGTTAGATGCTGGAAACAGTGGAACCGAGGCTGACTTTATCACCTCCTTAAAAGGAGATACTGGAGCAGCAGGTCAAGATGCTACTTTATCAGGAACAGGAAATCCTAATGGAGTAGTGACGGGGATTGCAGGTCAAGTTTATACAGATACAGCTTCAGGGATATTATATTCCACGAGTGATGGAACAACGTGGATTGCGGTTGATTCAGATACACAAGATTTAAGTTTGAGTGGTAATACTATTAGTTTAGTTAACGGGGGGGCTGTGGATATAGGAGCTTCCTCCTTAGCTGGAAATGTGGCTGGAAATAATGTTTTAGCAACAACTAACCAGACTGATATTTCAACCATCAACACTTCTTTAGCGAGGTTAAATAATATAAGAGTTGTTAAAAACCCAACTACAACTACAATCATAGACAATACAGATGGAACTGTAATAATAGAGCAAACAGGACTAATAAGTCTTGGATTGGGAGCAGATATAACTATACCAACGCCCAATAGTAGTAATTTAGGGAATAAGATAGTAATTGTAAACAGAGCAGGCAATGGACTTTTAATAGGCCTTTCCGTAGCGTTAAATTTGAATGTTACAGGGGGAAGTACTATAAAAGGATCAGGATTGATTACAGGATTATCTTTGTTAGGAATCAACTCTTCTATAACAATACAATGCGGTTTTGATGGAACAAATTACTATTGGTATCAGATCGATAGTACTTCTTTATAATTATCAATACTATTTTAAAAATTTATAATTATGAAAGAAAAGATATTCTTATTAGTAATAACGTGTTTTGTTATAGTTGTAAAAGCTCAAATGACAAACATTGGGTCTTTTTATATTTCTGAAAATACATTGATAAGTGTTCATGAAGATATATTAATAAAAGATTATGGAGCAATTGTAAATGATGGTGATTTATACCTGTTTAAAAACTTTACTAACGATGGAAAGTTTAAGTTTACAAATGATAAAATAACCGGACTTACCAGTTTTGTAGGGAGTGACAGTCAAACTATTTCAGGAAGAGGAACTTCCAGCTTTATGCTTGTAGAATTTGATAATCAGTCCGCAGACTTAGCTTTTAATTTAGATAAAGAAATAGAAATTGCAGGAACTACATTTTTTGAAAAAGGGATTTTAAAAGCTGGTGAACAAGGAATCGTTACTTATTTTAATGGAGCAACTAATATAGGGGTTAGCAATAAAAGTTATGTAAATAACAAAGTACAAAAAAGAGGAAATGAAAGGTTTGTTTTTCCTGTAGGAGACTATCATTCAAAAACATTTGTACCAAGAGCGGTGACTATTTCTGCCCCTTCAGATCCAACCACAAATTTTTATGTCTGCTTTAACTGGGAAAAGGCAAATATAGACTTCAGTACGAAGGAAGAAGATATCGGTTTAATAGATATGAACGAGTTTTGGGATGTCCAAAACAAATCAAACGATGAGTTGATTACATTGACTTTAACATGGAGTAACCTAACTACTCCAGAAGATATTTATTCAGATCCAAGTAAAATAATAATTGTTCGGTGGAATGGAGAAAAATGGATTAAAGAAAGAGAAGGAGTTAAAATAGATAGTTCTCGTAAAAGCATAACCGCAAACGTTTCTGGTTATGGTATTTTTACATTAGCATGTGAAAAGAAAAGAGGGACAATTGATCCTGTTATAGACTTCTCTGTTTCAAATTCTTTCTCCCCAGATGGTGATGGTATCAATGATGAATTTGTAATACCAGGTTTGGCTGAAGCATACCCTACATTTAAAATAAAAATATATAACAGGTATGGAAATATAGTATATAAGTACAGTAATAACAATCAGTTGAATCCAATTTGGTGGGATGGTAAATCAGACGGAAGGTTAACATTAACAGGAAAGACAAAAGTAATGCCAGCAACGACTTATTGGTATGTAGTAGATTTTAATGACGGAAAGACAAAACCATATCAAGGTTGGTTGTATTTAAACAAGTAGTTATATGAAAAAGAAAACATATGTAATACTACTGTTTTTATTAGTGAAAATAAGTAGTAGAGGATTCGCTCAACAAGATCCCCAGTACACTCAATATATTTATAATATGGCAGTTGTTAATCCTGCTTATGCTGGTAGTAAAGAAGGAATAAATTTAGGTCTATTGTCGCGATTGCAATGGGTAGGTGTTCGTGGAGCTCCAAAAACCTTTAGTGGATTTATACATAGTTCAGTAAGTAGAAAAGTAGGGTTGGGGGGCTCTTTAATTCATGATAAAATAGGACCTGTAAGTGAAACACATGCTTATGCCGATTTTTCTTTTACGATTAACACTTCAGAAAGAGGGAAATTAGCTTTTGGATTAAAAGCAGGAGCAACTTTTCAACAAATTGGATTGTTAATCTTAAATCAAGTAGAGTCAAATGACCCTAAATTTAGCCAGAATACCAATAAAACATATCCCAATTTTGGTGTTGGCGTATTTTATTATCAAGAAAAATTTTATGCGGGAATTTCTGTTCCTAATTTATTAGAAACACTACATTTTGAAAGGTCGAACGGAAAAATAACCAAAGCATCTGAAAAAATACATGGGTTTCTGGCAGCAGGATATGTGATGAATTTAAAACATAATTTTCAGTTAAAACCATCAACATTCGTTAAATATGCAGACTCAGCACCTTTGTCTTTAGATTTATCATTGAATTTACTATGGAATAATAAGGTGGAATTTGGAATATCTCATAGGTTAGATGATTCCTGGAGTGGAATAATTAATTTTAAAATAAAGAAAAACCTACAAATAGGTTACGCTTATGATCACACAGTGTCGAATTTAGGAGAATTTAGTTCAGGATCGCACGAGTTCTTGTTATTGTTTGATTTTAAAACAGGAGAAAGTACTTATAAACAACCGAGGTTTTTCTAAACTAAAAAACATAAAAGCTGTTTAAAAACAGCTTTTATGTTTTTTAGTTTTAATCCCATAAGCCACAACATTCACCACTAATAGGCATAAGACAAGTAGTAGCTTCTCTAGGAGCAGGAATGCATAAACCTGTAACAGGATCATCACCACCTCCATTAATAAATTGTTGTTCATTTTTGTTTAAGGTAGAACCTAAGTTCAAAATGTTTTTAATCATAACTTTAGTTTTAGAATTTAAAAATAAAAAGTTCTTAATAGAAAACTGTTTAAATAACCGTAAAAAAAGTAAGGTGTTCTCATACCTTTATTAAAAGAGTGGGTGAGAGCAATCTGTTTCTAGACTACTGTTACCTCGAATGGATATGAGAGGTCTCAAAGTTATAGGAATTCTTATTCAAGAGATTTAGCTCCGCTGAACCTTACGGTTTCTCACACTTCGTTACTGTTCAGTTCGTAATAACGTTGTTATTTGTTGGTTTTCGTCTTGGCGAGGAGGTAGACATAATGACGTTGAGATGTCAGTTCGAGTGATTTTGTGCAACGTAGTGGAACAAAATAGTATCGAGAACCTTGTTACTACCAAATACTTCTCGATACAAAATTCCTTTCACTATGTTTCAAGAATTTCACTCGAAGTGACAGTTTGTTGTTAATTTTAAGCTTGTTTTCTAAGGACGTTTTATCATCGTTATTGTGATGAGAGTAGAGAAAAGTACGGATAAACGCCGACCTATTTTTATATTGCCAGAATTCAAGGTTATGAGTAACTAATATCCATTTATGAGATTACGTCACCATACTGTGTTCAATTCATAATGACGTTGAGATGTTAGTTCGAGTGATTTTGTGTAATCAAGTGGAACAAAATAGTATCGAGAACCTTGTTACTACCAAATACTTCTCGATAC
>NZ_JAZDVY010000012.1:0-111710 GCF_036350695.1 Tenacibaculum sp. FZY0031 | reverse complement strand
AATAATAATGACGGTATTATCACTGCGAGTTCAGACCCGAGCACAACCGAAATTATAGAGGAAAGTAACTACTATCCATTTGGTTTAAAACATAAAGGGTATAACAATGTTACTTCTTCAATTGGGAATAGTGCTGCTCAGAAATTCAAATATAATGGTATAGAATTTGAAGAATCATTAGGGCTGGATTTATATGAAATGGATTTACGTATGTATGACCCAGCTATTGCTAGATGGAACGCTATTGATATAGTTGACCATTATGAATTTTCTCCATATCAAGCTTTTGATAATAATCCAGCATTCTTTGCAGACCCTAGTGGGGCAGATGCGGAATCTTTTTTTAATAAATTATTTAAAGATTCTAAAAGTGGTGATAAATGGGTTAACAATAACGGTACGTTTACTAATCAGAGAACTGGACAATCAGAAACATGTGATGATTGTGAAGAAGGAGCATCTAGACCTGAAATGGTAGGAGTGCCTAGAGGTGGAGTAGCACCACACAAAACAAGAAAGCAATATTATCATACAGGCGCAGCTGGTAAATCTGGATGGCATTCTGAAGAAAGTTACAATGATATTCTTGATAAGGTTGCATTAACAATTATAAATGGAAATGTATCAGAAGGAACAATGACATGGATTAATAGTTTAGATGACCAAGTATATGAAAAGTTAATGAAGCGTGTTGGTATTGTTGAACAAAGAATAGCCGCGTATAATCACTTTATGATGTCTGGATATACAGGAGAAATGCATTTTAGTTCTCCTATATTTATAGGACTGAGTTTCGTAAGAACACCATCTTTTTCATCAAACAAATTTAATAGTACTGTTGATGATATTATGGCTAACCCTAATTTATTAAAAGGAAATAGTTATATTGATGTTCGAAAAGCATTGAATGGTTCAGATGGTTGGATTAATAGTGTGATGAAAAGGACTAGAGGAACAGATAAAGGATGGGTTTTTAGGCAAGTCAATAGTAAAGGACAACCAACAGGGAAAGTAATACAATACCACCCTGGTTCAAGAAGGCATTTTGGAGGTAACCCATATTGGAAAGTATCAAATGGAACAACAACAACTAGGATTCCTGTTAAATAAAATAGAATGAATCAATACAAAATTTTAGTAGAAAGCTTGAAGTTAATGGCTTTATCATATGAGGAACAAAGAGAGGTTTTACCTGACTTTGTGGAAGATAATATTGAGGAAGATGTAGTGTCTGTCTTTGATAATGCTTTTAAGCTTGTGCCACAGTTAATGGATGAAGAAAAATTATCATATAAAGCAGTAGGCAAGATAATAAGTTGTTTTGTTTTAATGGATTTAAATATTTCTAATACGGATTTAAACGAAGATGCTTTTAAGCATAATGAATTATGGGTGCGTGTCAGAACATTAGCTAAAGAAGCATTAATAGAAATGAATGAACCGTTAACTCGTCCGAATATAGATTTATATTTTGATGATTAAATAAAAGCAGCTAACGGACAAATCATCGGAACAAGTGAAATGTATTCAAGTAAAGATGCCATGGGAAATGGTATAGCTTCAGTAAAAAAGAATGCACCAAATGCTACTGTAGAAGATAATTCTTAGTAGTGAAGTAACATATTAAAATAAGCAAGAAGATGGACTTAAGTTCATCTTCTTGTTTTTTGAGTTTCTTCTAAATAAATATTTTCTAAAACCCTTATTAAAAGATATTTATTTTTTCTTCTTTGAATTATAAAATCACGTATTGTAAACTCAACATAAAGTATCATAAGTAAAGTCAATAAAATTATTCCCCCTATAATTCTAAAACTTTCAAAAAAATCTTTCATGTTTGAAGCATAATTGCTAAAACCTCCTAAAAATGCTCCAAGGTAAACACCAGAAAAAAGAATAATTGAATTAAAAACTACTGCGTAAGTATAATGATTACTCTTGGTTTCTTTTTTTAAGCATTCAATAATGAAAAGTAAATTCTTATCATTAATTTTAATACTCTTTTTCAATTCTTTTTTTATAATTTTTTTTCTAATCTTAATTAAAGTATTACTATCCCATTCTCCTTTATTTGAAAGGGCGAACTTGTAATTTTTCTTGATGATTTTATCATTCTTTTTAGACATGTAAATGCTAGATATTAGCATTAAAATGCCCCCCATAATAGCATAAGAAGAATTTTTTACATCATAGCTTGTATAAATCCAATGAATAATTAGTGTCAAGCCTATTAATGCTAGCACTAGGCTAATTATAGCCCAGTTTAATTTGTATTTTGAATAAACTAATTTCCAAAAAGTTATTTTTTTCTTTAGTTGAATAATATCTTCTATACAATTAACTGACATATTATTTCTTAATTAATCTTTATTAGATTGTTCTTTGTTTGGATAAAAATATCCTTTTAGTTTAAAAAAGAAGGCGTGATACACTACTGAGGCTATATGCAATAAAACAATGAAAGTTATATATAATTTAGAGCAATTATCTGTTTTCATATCCGATATTATACACTGTAAATCAGATATAAATTCAGCTCTTGAAGATTTAGGTATAATAACTAAAAGATACTTAAATTTGTTTATGAAAGGTTTCTTTTTATTCGATATGTTAAATTTGATTTTTTCATTTTCATCACTAAATAACATCTTAATAACTTTAGCATGATTACTATTAGTAATATTATTATCAACAAAGTGAATGAATGTATCGTTATTAATAAATTCTTTTTCTCTTAGTTTTATAAAAATATCCAGTCGATTCATTAAATCTTCTTTATCCTCATTACCATTGATTTCATAAACTTCTAGATAACCTGTTAACTTGACCTTTACTTTAAATTTTAAATTATCTTTTGAAAATAATACAGATTTATTATTAAGGTTTTCAACTACAAATCCTAAGCTCTTAAAATCACTTATATAATCATTTATCGTTTTCAATTAAGCTAATTTTAATATTGAAGCTAATTCAGATTTAGCTTGTTCAAAAACTTTCTCTCCTTGCCCAGTTATTTTGTAGTATTTTCTTCTTCCTCCTTGCCCCGTATCTTCTCCCCATTTACTTTCAACATATCCCTTTCTTTCCATACTTTTTAGAGTGTTATATAAACTTCCTAATAGTATTTTTTTACCTAATTCTTTCAGAATTTGATAGCCGTACATATCATCTATCTCAAGTACAGATAATATTTTTATTTCTTGTAATGTTAGGTTGTGATTTCCCATTTAACAATGTTATTACTCTACTAATATAATTAATTTAATAATAATATACTGAGAATTTTTTATAACTAATTTTTCATTAAAGGAAAATCACAAAATACTATCGAAGCAATAAGTTGTTAATAAACAAGATGAAGAGCGGAGGTTGTAATGATGAAAAAGAATAATTATCTATTAATCTTTCCTGTCAAAAGACAATAGTTCAGAAGTAGTCATTTCAAAAGCATCAGCAATTCTTTTTAGCATAGAAACTTTCATTTCTTGCTTTCCTAGCTCATATTTTCTGAGATTTTGACCATCAATTCCAGCTTTATAAGCTATTTCCCCGCTCCCGCTAGTATTTACTAGTGGCAAGTAAGAGTAAGCAACAAGAAATTAAATTATTAAAATAATAGATAAAGATAAAGCCACAACAGTAATGTTGTGGTTTTGTTGTTTTTAGGAGTATGCTTTTTTGGTTTTAGTATCTCTAATAAAGGCAATGCTATCTACGAGATGTTTTTACGAATAGTTGTTCCTTATAAGGGAATTATTTAAAAATGAAATGATTACTGAGTTTGTTGAAGTAGAGTTATACAGGGTAGTTTGAAATTGAATATTTTAAACTAAATTTAGAAAAGTAAGAGGGAAATTTTCTATCTTACTTCATATTAGAAAAAGAAGTTCTTTGATAGTAATGGCATTTTTAACACTTGATTTTCCTATTTTCTTGAATTCTGATTGTTTTTTGAGCTTGAAATCTTAGTGAGTAGATAGAAAAATCCATAGGTATCCAGATTAGCAGTTAATCTAACTAAGTCTAAATAATTTAGCTAGTAGTATGGTGCATAAAAATAAATGAAGCGATTTCTTTGGTTGATAAAAGACCGTAGTTTTCAGGAAAATATATATAATCACTTGCTTGATTGCAATTAATATTATTATCTATGATTTCCATATAGAAATGTTCGTTTACATCATTATTTCTAATTCTATTCACAATTTCAATTAATTCAAGTTCAGTTATATCTTTAATATTCATTGAAGGTATTTGAGCAGAATCATTTGAAAACTTCGCTATAGATTCATACTTTCTGAAAGTAGAAAAATATTGCAAATCATAATTCCTATTGGTAAATTCATTGAAATCTGCTATTAAATTATCTACGTTGATTTTTTTTAGAATCCCTTCTTCAATAGTCTTTATTTTCTCTGATACTACCTGAATTCTTTCCTGTGTTGCATTTGGCAATAAAGAATTTCTTAATTTCATTTTTTATGAAAAGTAACGGATTAGTAATGTTACAGAAATGAATGAGATTACTCTTTTAAAATTAAAGGCTCCAACATTCTTGAATTTGTATTGTCTACCACTTTCCAATTGTAAATTTTAGAGAGTTGGTAAATCTTCGATAACTCTTCAAATAAACGAGTTTTAGCATCTTTCTGTAATCGAGACACGGTAATTGTCGATTGAATCTTTTCAATCGCTTTAGCGTTGAGTTTATTTAGTTCTTGCTTCGAAAAAGTATTAAACTGACTCTGTTGTAAATCGAAATACTTTATGTCTGGGGAAATGAGTATTTCTTCTTTTGGAATTTTATTGATGATGATTTGTTTTCCTACACTATCTATTTGAATTTCTAATTCCGATAAATCATATCCCACCTCAACCTTAGCATTTACTGAGAGCATTGCTTTCTTTTCAAAGGTAACATATCCATAGAAATACTTTTTTGCATCTGTAAAGCTATACATTTCAGAAAAATTCCCTTGTGAAACTACTAGTTTACTTAAGTTTTGAATTCCGTTTAAAACCACTTGAATCTCTTCTTGTTCGTGCTTTTCTTCTTTCTTTTCGTACCAAAATTTTGCAATTAAAAATCCCAATACAAAAACAGCAACATATCTTAATAAACGCATTGTTCTCTTTTTCTATAAAGATAGGAAAAGTATCTAAAGTGTTTTACGAAACTTGTTTTGTTTCTTTTTCTTCTTTAGGGAATGCTTGTTTATTAAAAACAAACAACAACGCCACTCCTATAGTAATCCAAGAATCTGCTCCATTAAAAATAGCGTTGAAAAAGGTGAAATTTTCACCTTCATAAATAGGAAAATACAGCATATCTACTACTTTCCCATGAAATAGTTCTCCATAAGGATTCTCTGAAAAAAGGGTTGCAACATTATGATAAGAAGAATCAAAAATTACCCCATAAAAAACAGAATCGATGATATTTCCTACTGCACCTGCTAAAATTAATGCAATCGCAATAATAACGGCTGTATGTGCTTTTCGCTTGATAGATTGCCATAACCAATATACAATACCAGTAACCGCAACAACTCTGAATAAAGTTAAAAATAATTTCCCTGCTTTACCACCAAATTCAAAGCCCCACGCCATTCCATTATTTTCAGTAAAATGGATTCTGAACCAATCGTTAAAAACAACTACTTCTTCTCCTAGCTGAAAATGTGTTTTGATGTAAATTTTGCTAATTTGATCAATTAAAATTGCCAGAATTACGGTAAGTATTGCGATGTGTTTTTTAGACATTTTTTTTATTTAATGGAAACAAAAATAAGAAAACTATTTTTATGTTTTCTTTCTGGTTTATAGAAAGAAAAAGACCAATAAACTTTTAGTCATATTGGTCTTATATACAGATAAAAAGAAAACTACCCTTTTAACCAAGCTTTTCTTAGTTCTTTTTGTTGTTGCGTTGCATTCGAGTTATCTTTTAAACTAGTTCCTTTTGTATATGATTGAGTTAAGGTTGTTTTAATAACTACCTCTTTACCATCTCTTTCTAATTTCACCTCAACTTCATTTCCTGGTTGCCACATAAACATTTTAGTAAAAACCTGATTGGCATTTTCCATAGTTACTGGGGTTCCGTCTACTTCTTTAATAGCATCGTTTGACTGTGCTCCGTTTTCTGCCCAAAAACTATTGTCTTTTACTGCTTCTGTAAATCGGATTGTTTTTGTGTCTTTATCTCCTCTAACAATTATAGCCCCATTGTTTTGGATGTAATTTGTTTTTACTTTGGATGCATCTAGTACCAATCCTGCTTTAGCAAAAAACTCATTATAATTAATAGGGGTTCCTTTTACTACATGCGTATTTAAAAATTCACCTATTGACGGATACGTCATTTCAGTAATTTCTTCAATTAACTTATCGTCTTCAAACGGCTTATTTTTTCCGTATTTTAACGATAATTCTTTCATTAATGATAATACTCCTCTGTTTCCATTGCTTTCTTCACGCATTAAAATATCGATACACATCCCTATCAAAGCTCCCTTTTGATAAACATTATAGTACTGAGAAGCATACGGTTCTTCCAATACATTTTCGCTCATCTTTGTAAAACTCATAGCGTCATTCATAGAAGATGCAGTTTTAATTTTACCCATAATTTTACTGTAAAATTCATCTTCTGTTACCAAACCTTGATTTACTTGAAATAATGTAGCAAAGTATTCTGTAATTCCTTCATACATCCATAAATGTTTTGAGAATGTTGGTTGATTGTAATCGAAATAATGTACGTCTTCTGAATGTACACTTAACGGAGTTACGATATGGAAAAACTCATGAGATACTACATCAATCATACTTTTTGCCAATGCTTCATCAGGCATTGCTTCTGGTAACACTACTACTGTTGATGTATGATGTTCTAAAGCCCCAAATCCTTTAGGCGCTTTTTCAGTTCCGTCAGATAAGTATAAATAAATATCGTAGCGTGCTGTACTGTTAATACTTCCTAAATATGCTTTTTGTGCTTGCATCATTTTCTCCATAACTTTCTTAAGCTTTTCAGCTGAGTGCTTCTTATTTGGAGAGTATACACTTAATACAATTTTAATATCACCTACTTTAAACTCTTCAACATCTAATTCTCCATAAAACATAGGATTATCGGTAATATCAAAATAACGTGGTGCAAAATAACTCGACGTTAAAGTTGAACCATCTTCACTTGTTTTTGTTCCTACTTCTTGCAAAGCAGAAGTTCTTTTAAAATTAGCAGGAGAAACAACATCTAACTTATATTGGTTGTTTTTTAACGAATCAAAATACCCTACAAATCCGTGAAGGTTCAGTACATAGTTAGTAGACTCAATATTGGTTCCTGCAGGTGAAAATGGAGTTTCTCCTCCAATTCCTCCTGAAACTTCCATATCAAAAGTATCGTTTACCAAATAAGTTACTTTATCTAATTTTTGGGCATTGGTAATTTCCCATGTATTGGTGTCAACTTTTGTAGCTTCTAATTCGTTTCCTTCATAATCTAAGGCTTTAAAACTATCTACATATTTACCAAAATCACTTACAGAATAAGTTCCTTGAACTACTCTTGGCAATCGATAGGTTACTTTGTCAACTGTAAACCTCCCTGGGTTAATTGTTACAGGTACTTTATCATTATCTACTTTTGTTAAATCTAGAGTTGTTACAATTGGAGCTTGGACAGCTAAATCGTTTGTTGTCTTTTTGGTAGAATTACAGCTTGTTAATAGCAATGCTGCAATGGCTGCTGTGGTTAGTATACTTTTATTCATTTCTTAGTTTTTAATTAACCATTAGACAAAATGATGCTTCATTTGTTACGTCTAATTATTATAAATTTTTGTTAATTACTTTAATTCAATATTCATATTTGCATGAATTGAATTTATGGTAAGTTTTTTAAAAGTTGATGAGTTTTCTTGAGAGAACGGAGATTCTTTTTTTTCTCCATTTATAAGAATTGTTCCATGATTAGTTTTTAAATCTAATTTATATTTTGAAAGAACCTGTGCAAAAACGTTTCCCTGAAAAAGACGGATATTTGAATTTCCTTGAACAGTATTTAATTTTATATTTCCTCTTTCTATATAAATATTTACATCTCCCTTATAACTTTTTGAAGTTACTCCAATAGTTTTTCCATGAATGTCTAAATGCTTGTTTTTAGGAACCTTTATAATAGCCCTAGCTCGTTCTAGCCTCCTCGTTATGTATTTTCGAAAGACTTCTTTTTTTAATGTTGGAATATTTAATTCAAATGTTATTCTAAGAACATCTCCTTGCTTTTTAAACAGTAGGTTATGGGTATGTGGATTTTCATCAAGTAAAATTACTTCTAGCTCGTTACTCTTTGAATTTTCTACTACAAGATCGTCTAAGCCGTAAGTAACGACTTCGAGTTCATTTACGAACATTTCTCTTTTCTGTATTATTTTTTCTTGACAGTAAAGAAGTTGAACACTTATTAGAACAAGTAGTAATAGGATTTTTTTCATATAAAAAAAGCCTCTAAAAGAGGCTCTATTTATTTTAACTTTGAAAGTTATTGTTTTCGTTTTGCTTCAATACTTAAAGTAGCATGTGGTACTAACTTTAAACGTTCTTTTTGAATTAGCTTACCTGTAACTCTACAAATACCATAGGTTTTATTTTCAATGCGAACTAAGGCATTTTTTAAATCGCGAATAAACTTTTCTTGACGAATGGCTAACTGCATGTTTGCTTCTTTAGCCATCGTATCAGATCCTTCTTCAAAAGATTTAAATGTTGGCGACGTATCATCGGTTCCGTTATCAGAACCGTTTTTATATGAGGCTTGTAGCAATCTTAAATCTTCTTCAGCTTTTTCAATTTTCTTTTGAATGATTTCCTTAAACTCTAGTAAATCACTATCTGAATATCTTATTTTAACATCATCCATAATGCTATATTTTTTCAATTAACATTCTACTTTTAATGGTATCAAACTCAATTTCTGTACCATTTTTTAAATCATCAACAAAAACTAATTCATTTGTCAATGTCTCTGCTTTAATGTAGTTTTCATTTGCCAATACCGATTCTCTTAAATCATCAGCCTGTAAAATGGTTAATTTTATTTTATCGGTTACTTCTAAACCTGTGTCTTTTCGTGCGTTTTGAATTCTATTAACTAATTCTCTTGCCACACCTTCTTTGCGTAATTCGTCGTTTATTGTAACATCTAAAGCTACGGTTAACCCTTCTGCATTGGCTACCAACCACCCTTCGATATCTTTCGATGAAATCTCCACATCAGCGGTTCCTAAAGTAATCATTTTATCGTTAATTTCCACAGAAATTTCACCTTCTTTTTCTATTTTAATGATATCCTCTTGTGTAAAGCCTTGTATCTTATTAGCTATCAACTTCATATCCTTACCAAATTTAGGCCCTAAAGCTTTAAAGTTTGGCTTGATTTGTTTTACTAAAATTCCTGAAGCATCGTCTAATAACGTTATTTCCTTAACGTTAACTTCTGATTTTATTAAGTCGGCCACCGCTAAAATTTCTTCTTTTTGAGTAGCATCTAATACAGGAATCATGATCTTTTGTAATGGTTGACGTACTTTAATTTTCTCTTTAGCTCTTAAAGACAATACCAATGAAGAAATAGTTTGTGCATTTTCCATTTTACGCTCTAACGACTTATCTACTAAATCAGCATTATATTTAGGAAACTCTGCTATATGTACGCTTTCAAAACTTTCTTTTCCTGTAGCTTTTATTAAATCCTTATACAAACGATCCATAAAGAAAGGCGCTACTGGAGAACCTAATTTGGCTACCGTTAACATACAAGTATATAACGTTTGGTATGCAGAGATTTTATCTTGTGCATACTCTCCTTTCCAAAAACGTCTTCTACATAAACGTACATACCAGTTACTTAAGTGATCTTGTACAAAATCAGAAATTGCTCTGGTAGCTTTGGTAGGCTCATATTCTGCATAAAATTTATCTACTTTTTGAACTAAGGTATTTAATTCAGATAAAATCCAACGATCGATTTCTGGTCGTTCATGAATCGCTATTTCAGCTTCACTATACGTAAAGTTATCAATATTAGCATATAATGAAAAGAATGAATAGGTATTGTATAAAGTTCCGAAGAATTTACGTTTTACCTCTTCTATTCCTGCCAAGTCAAACTTTAAGTTATCCCAAGGGTTTGCATTTGATATCATATACCAACGTGTGGCATCCGGACCATATTCAGACAACGTGGTAAACGGATCTACCGCATTTCCTAAACGCTTTGACATTTTTTGTCCGTTCTTATCTAATACTAATCCGTTAGACACTACATTTTTATACGCTACAGAATCAAACACCATCGTTCCGATGGCATGTAATGTATAGAACCATCCACGAGTTTGGTCTACTCCCTCTGCAATAAAATTAGCTGGGTAACTTTCTTTATGATCTATGAATTCTTTGTTTTCGAATGGGTAATGCCATTGTGCATATGGCATAGAACCAGAATCGAACCATACATCAATCAAATCACTTTCACGCTTCATTGGTTTCCCTGAAACAGAAACTAAGATAATTTTATCTACTACATTTTTGTGTAAGTCGATGTTATCGTAGTTATCTTCTGACATGTTTCCTACTTCAAAATCAGCAAAAATGTCTTCAGTCATCATTCCGGCTTCAACTGCTTTTGCAATTTCTTCTTTTAATTCAGCTACAGACCCAATACAAATTTGCTCTGTTCCGTCTTCAGTACGCCAAATTGGTAGTGGAATTCCCCAAAAACGAGAACGCGACAAGTTCCAATCATTCGCATTTTTTAACCAGTTCCCAAAACGTCCTTCTCCAGTAGATTTTGGTTTCCAGTTGATGGTTTCGTTTAAATCAAACATTTTATCCTTGACATCGGTTACCTTGATAAACCAAGAATCTAATGGATAATATAAAATTGGTTTATCGGTACGCCAACAGTTTGGATAACTGTGTACATATTTCTCTACCTTAAAGGCTTTGTTTTCTTCTTTTAATTGAATTGCTAACTCTACATCTACCGATTTTTCTGGAGCTTCACCATCAGCATAGTACTCGTTCTTCACATATTTACCCGCAAATTCTCCCATTTCTGGACGAAATTTCCCTTGTAAATCTACTAATGGAACTGGATTCTCATTTTCATCTAACACCAACATTGGCGGCACTTCTGGAGTTGCTTGTTTTGCAACTAACGCATCATCTGCACCAAACGTAGGTGCTGTGTGTACAATACCTGTACCGTCTTCGGTAGTTACAAAATCTCCTGAAATTACTCTAAACGCATTTTCTGGATTTTGATATGGTAAAGCAAATGGTAGTAATTGCTCGTATTTAATACCTACCAAGTCCTTTCCTATAAATTCTTTTACAATTATATAAGGAATTTGCTTATCTCCTTCAACGTAGCTTGCTAATTCCGCTACATCTTCTACTTGATTAAACTTCTTCCCAGCAAATTGTTTTGCTACTAAGTTTTTAGCCAACACCACTTGAATTGGCTCAAAGGTGTATTGGTTGAATGTTTTAACTAAAACGTATTCTATTTTTGGCCCAACCGTTAATGCTGTATTCGATGGAAGTGTCCATGGTGTAGTTGTCCAAGCTAAAAAGTGTACCTCTCCATCAACTTGTAAAAAGTCCGGTAAGGTTTCTTTTATCGTTTTAAATTGAGCTACTACTGTAGTATCTGTAACGTCTTGATACGTTCCTGGTTGATTTAACTCATGCGAACTTAATCCTGTTCCTGCTTTTGGTGAATATGGCTGGATTGTATATCCTTTGTATAACAAATCCTTATTATAGATTTGTTTTAACAACCACCAAACCGATTCCATATATTTTGGTTTATAGGTTATATATGGATCTTCCATGTCTACCCAATATCCCATTTTTTGAGTTAGGTCATTCCAAATATCGGTATAACGCATTACCGCCTTTTTACATGCTTCGTTGTATTCTTCAACGGTAATTTTAGTTCCAATATCTTCTTTGGTAATTCCTAATTCTTTTTCAACCCCCAATTCCACAGGTAACCCATGCGTATCCCAACCTGCTTTACGCTTAACTTGGTATCCTTTTTGGGTTTTATAACGACAAAAAATATCTTTAATGGCACGTGCCATTACGTGGTGAATTCCTGGTAAACCGTTTGCTGAAGGTGGTCCTTCAAAAAACACAAATGGTTCGTTTCCTTCACGTGTAGTAATACTTTTTTCAAAGATGTTGTTTTCCTCCCAATAGTTTAATATTTCTTCTGCTACTTTTGGTAAATCCAATCCTTTGTATTCAGTAAACTTCTTACTCATTTTGTCGGTTTATTAATTGAATGTGCGAAATTACGTATTTTCTTGTAATTGTTGAATTTGAGATATAAAAAAACACCTTGAGATAAGGTGTTTTTTTATCAGTTCTTCATTTTTATTTTTTAGAGTTGTTTAAAATGTAAAAATAAGAACGCCTGTTTTTTTGATGCTCTTTTATAGAACAATTATTTTGATTGGCATCACCACAATTATTCAACAACTGTTCTTCTCCAAAACCAAGAGCACTTTTAATTCTATCAGATGAAATTCCTCGTGAAACAATATAATCTCTGGTCGACCTTGCTCTTTGATTAGAAAGCTTTTTATTGTATGCTTTTGTCCCTCTACTATCGGTATGGGCTTCTATTTTAATAATCATTTCTGGATGATTTTTCATTACCGAAACAATCTGTTCTAGCTCATATTCTGCATCTTCTCTTATTGTATATTTATCAAAATCAAAATAAATTGGATTGATTACAATTTGATCTTCTATAATTAGTGGCTTTAACGATAAGTTTGTTGTAACAAACTGTTTATCCACGTCAAGGGTTTGTAATTGTTTTATATCAGCTTTGTAATCTTCCTTTTCTGCGATAACTACAAAATTTTTCTCACAATCAACTTCAGCAAAAGTATAAGTTCCCTTGTTCCCCGTTATTTTTTGAGCTTGAACCTTACCGTCAGCATCAATTAATTTAACGGTTGCTCCTGATATTGGTTTATTCGTTTTTTCTTCCGATACTATCCCTGTTATATCTTCTTTACAGCTATATAAAATAAAACTGTAAATATCATCATCCCCTTTTCCTCCTTTTCTATTGGAAGAGAAAAAACCATTCTTTTTTACTGTGTTTATTACAAAAGCGAAATCATCATACGCTCCGTTTATGGGAGTTCCTAAGTTGGTTGGCTGCTGATAAATTCCATTTTGTTTTTTTGATTCAAAAATATCAAGAGCACCTAAACCTAGATGTCCGTCTGAAGCAAAATACAAGGTGCTGTCTTTAGCTACAAAAGGAAACATTTCCCTACCTTCCGTATTGATTTCTTTTCCCAAGTTTTCTGGTGTTCCGTAGGTATTGTTTTCTAAAATAGCTACTTTATATATATCTGTCGCTCCAAAACCATGAGGCATATCTGAAATAAAGTATAATGTTTTTTCATCAGCACTTAACGCTGGGTGTCCAACAGAATAGTTATCATTATTAAACGGTAGCTCTTTTATATTTTTCCATTCTCCATTTATATTTTCTGCTTTATATATTTTAAGGTAGGCTATTTTATTAGCTCCTCCTTCTAGTTTTTTACCATTAAAATTTGTTCTGGTAAAATACAGGGTTGTCCCATCGGAAGTAATAACAGCATTAGATTCGTGATACTCTGAGCTTAATGATAAAAGAACTTCTTCTTTTGTTAAATTAACGAGCTGATTTTCGGTATCATAAACTTCGTTTGCTTTGTAGATATTTAAATGAGGTTGGTTGTTCCACTTATACAACTTATCACTAGTTCCAAGCGGTCTAGTCGAGGAGAAATAAAAATTATCTTCATAAATAAACCCTCCAAAATCTGAATACTTAGTGTTTATTGAAAGATTATTTACATGGGTAAATACCTTTTTTATTTGATTGGTATACCTCGTAAAATAGCCTTCGTTTTTCTCTAGCGCTTGTCCCCTAGAATCATCTCCTTTAACCCTACTAAACTTTACAAGCCACTCGTCAGACTCTTTAACTTTACCATTACTTTTTAAAGATTGCGCATATTTAAAAAAGTATTCTGGTGGTACTGTACTTTCATAAGTATCCATTAACCGTTTGTACCATTTTTCGGCTTCTAAAAATTCTGAATTATAATAATGAGAATCTCCTAATCGACTAACTATTTCGTACGAATTATTTCCTTTATCATAAATTTTCTCGTACAATTCTGCTGCTTTTTTATAAGCAAACACTTCAAAATATTTATCAGCAGTATACTTTCTTTGCCCCAAACAAATACTGCTAAAAAAAATAAAGACTATTACTATTTGTTTCCCCACATCTCTTATTTTTTGTAGTTAAAATAAAACTAAAAATACTTATCTTTTTGAATTTTAACTCATTCCTCGTTCTTTTTTTATTTGCTCATATGCTGCCTGTATTTTTTGAAACTTCTCTTTAGCTCCTTCTTTATGCTCATCTCCCAAGTTTTGTAATTTATCTGGATGGTATTTTTTAGCCATTCTTCGATACGCTTTCTTTACTTCGTCGTTCGTAGTTTCTTTTGTTATTTCAAGCATTTTATAAGCACTGTCAGACTCATCATAAAACATTGCCTTGATTGAAGAATAGTCATATTCATTAATATACAAATAGCTTGCTATCTTCCTAATTTCTTCCTCTTCTACACGAGTTACTTGTCCATCTGCTTTGGCTATTCCAAATAAAAAATGCAACAACTGTAATCGTGTAGCATGCGACATGTACTGGCGTATTTGTAAGCAAACCTGACGTGTAGATATTTGTTTTTTTATAATCCCGTTAAACAGTTTAAATGCATGATTTGCTCGCTCTTTACCATACATTTTTACAAAATATGCACGAACATAATCCAGCTCTCGCTTATCTATCTTTCCGTCAGATTTGATAACTACCGATGCCAGTATTAATAAACTTATTTCAAAATCACCAGACGTAGCTCTTCCCCTTCTTGGCTGACCTCCTGTCTTTTTTTGATATTCTTGCTGTTCTTGGACAAAATCTTCTACAGAAATCCCATCAATAAAACTTCCTACAGCAAACCCTATAATAGCTCCTATTGGTCCCCCTAAGGTAAAGCCAGCTCCTGCTCCAAGCCATTTTGCAAATTTTCCCATTGTTTGTTTTTTAAGAGGTCACAAAGATAAAACATTACCAATCTATCTCCATACTTATTTCGGGTTGATTGTTGCCGTGAAAAGAAGTATCTTTGCCTTAAATTTTTAATTCAAAAATATGTATCCAGAAGAATTAGTAAAACCAATGCGCGATCAATTAATTGATGCTGGTTTTGAAGCTTTATATACTGCTGAAGATGTTGACAATGCTTTGGCCAAAGAAGGAACGACGTTGGTAATGGTAAACTCTGTTTGTGGCTGTGCTGCAGGTACTGCAAGACCTGGTGCTATTGCCTCTTTAGGAGCTGAAAAAACTCCTACGAACTTAACTACTGTATTTGCAGGTGTAGAAAAAGAATCTACAGCGAAGGCAAGAGAATATATGATTCCTTTCCCTCCATCATCTCCTGCCATTGCTTTATTTAAAGATGGTAATTTGGTACACATGTTAGAGCGTCATCATATTGAAGGACGTTCTGCACAAGCCATTGCTCAAAACTTAGCAGCAGCATACGACGAGTTTTGTTAAGCTTTTTAAGACACAAGATTTTAGAGTAAAGAATAAAGACAAAAAATCCAGCAGTTTGCTGGATTTTTTTATTTTGAGATTCTTCACACAAAATTCAGATTGACTCTTTGATCTTTCTAAAAAAAGTCTTGATTCTTCTGTCTAACAGCAAAGCAATCTTGGCTCTCTTTTATACTTTCTTAATCACATTGGTAACAATTCCCCAAATGATAAAATTATTTTCTTCTGTAATTTTAATAATTGGATAAGCTGGGTTTTCGGGCTGTAACCATACCTCATTTCCTTCAACTCGTAAACGTTTTACTGTAAATTCTCCATCTAAAAAACAAACGGCTATCTTATTATTTGTAGGTGGAATACTTCTATCAATCACCAGCAAATCATTATCATCCAAGCCTGCACCAATCATCGATTGCCCACTTACACGTGCAAAAAAAGTTGCTTCTTTATTCCTTATAAGTTCTTCATCTAACGAAATACGTGTTTCCTTAAAGTCATCCGCAGGAGAAGGAAATCCGGCTGAAATACCGGTTTCTATTAAAATAGCCCCTTCGCTTTCACTTACCTCTTTTGGCAAGAAAAAAGTCAATGCATCTGATGCTTTTACTTGTTTTAATTTTCGTAACATCTTAATTATTTGTTATTTGTATAAACTTACTTTACCTTGATTATATCGTTAATATTGGTAGTGTATTTTGGCGATAATCGCTCTTGACGCATCTTCCAAGTACGCTGCAAATCTTGATTAGCTAATTTAATCTTATCGGCTTTATACGTCTGATTCATTTTATCAATTGTATTCATTAAAGAAGCATGCTTCGGGTCTTCCTTTACAAACATATTTAATTGATAATTATCTGAAGGCACCAACCCTGTTACAATTACACCTGCTCTTTTATATTTTATTCCTTTTTTAAAAATAGTGGTTACTGCTTGTACCGCACTTTTACTAATAGTTAATGTAGAATTTGTCGGATACGGAAGCACAACTGTTTTACTTACTCGGTGTTGTTCAGTCTCTTTTTTATGATAATCACTACGCAACAACACAATGATCATATGACAACAAGAATTTTGCTTGCGTAATTTTTCTGCACAACTTACTGCAAACGTTGAGATTCTTTCTTTAATATTATCCAAGTCCGAAAACGTGTATTCAAAGCTACGAGTTGTTGCTATTGCTTTTTTGTTAGTAGGCTCATCTAGCTGTATTTTAGACTCTCCTTCTAAATCTTTTTTCAACTTCCAACCTGTTATAGAAAGATTTTTCAACACCCAATCGTCACTTAACTGTGTAAAATCGTATGCTTTTTTACATCCTTTAGCAAGCAACCTCTTTTGTATACCTCTCCCAATTCCCCAAACACTTTCTATGGGCATCCATTTTAATGCTTTACTTCTTTTTTCTTCAGAATCAATTACATACACTCCTCCTGTTTCTCTCAAAAATTTTCGTGCAATTTTATTCGCAACTTTACTCAACGCTTTAGTAGGTGCAATTCCTACGCAGGTTGGAATACCTGTCCATTGTAAAATTCTACTTCTAATTTCGGTTCCGTAAGAATTAAAATTATATTCATCAAACCCTTTGAATTGTAAAAACGCTTCATCAATAGAGTATACTTCCACATCTGGAGAAAACTGTTCTAAAATTTTCATCACTCTAGCACTCATATCACCATACAACGGGTAATTTGACGACAGCACTGAGATGTGATTGTTTTTACAGAACTGATTCCATTTAAAAATAGGAGCTCCAAATGGAAGTTGTAAATCTTTAGCTTCATCACTCATTGAAATAACACACCCATCGTTGTTGCTTAAAATAGCTACGGGTTTTCCTTGCAAATTCGGATTAAAAACCCGCTCGCAAGAAGCATAAAAGTTATTACAGTCTACCAACGCATACATAGTTGTAAAGGTACAGAATATTGAAAAATGAACTCTAACTAACTTTCCTTATTTTTGTTTCATGGTTAGAAAATTAAAAATTGACGGAATTGATAAAATAATTATCAAACGTCTTGTAAAAGATGCTCGTACGCCTATTTTAAGTATCGCCCGAGAAGTTGGAATATCAGGTGCTGCCATTCATCAACGATTGCGAAAACTAGACGAATCAGATTTAATTGATGGTTATAAAATGATATTAAACCCAAAAGCATTAGGATATACTACTACGGCTTTTGTTGGCGTATTTTTAGACTCTTCTAGCTTATACTCTTCAGCAATTAAGCGTTTAAAAGAAATTCCTGAAATTGTAGAAAGTCATTACACTACGGGTAACTATGCCATTTTTATTAAAATTTTGTGCAAAAACAACGAGGACTTAATGCATTTGTTAAATAAGGACATTCAAACCATAAAAGGAGTTTCAAGAACCGAAACTTTTATATCTTTAGACCAACAAATAGATCGACAAATAAAAATTTAAAACCCCGAATGAACGATTTTATCTTCTACTTTAAAATGGGCTTGTTTCACGTACTAGATTTTAAAGCCTATGACCACATTTTATTCTTAATTGTATTAGCTGTTGTGTATCAATTTAAACAGTGGACAAAAGTTTTATGGTTAATAACGTTGTTTACTATTGGACACTCAATAACCCTAGCTCTTTCAGCATATGGAATATTAAATGTACGAGCAGATTTAATTGAATTTTTAATTCCGTTAACTATTTTTATTACGGGATTAATGAATGTATTAACCGCAAAAAAAGCATCGGTAGGAAAAGAAAATCAGAATTTATTTTTTGCTTTATTTTTCGGACTAATTCACGGACTTGGTTTTTCTAATTACTTTAAAATTATGATCGGAAAAACCTCCGATAAATTTTTGCCCTTAGTAGAATTTGCTCTAGGAGTAGAAGTGGCACAACTTATTATTGTGCTAGGTATTTTATTAATTGGAGCCTTAGTACAATCAATCTTTAGTGTAAACCGTCGTGATTGGATTTTAATCATGTCTTCAATCGTAATTGGGTTCGCCCTACAAATGATGTTTGATCGTGTTTTTTGGTAAAAAATTAACGCCTAACTAACTCAAATCTAACTACCTTAGCTTATCTAAGAAAAATCGTACTGAAAATTTTGAAGAAAAAACAATTAAAATATGACATTGCCTATTTAAAAATGGCAAATGAATGGGGACAACTTTCACACTGTATTCGTAAAAAAGTAGGTGCCTTAATTGTTAAAGATCGAATGATTATTTCTGATGGTTATAATGGTACTCCTTCTGGTTTTGAAAACTATTGTGAAGATGAAGAAGGGTACACCAAATGGTATGTATTACATGCCGAAGCCAATGCTATCTTAAAAGTAGCTTCTTCTACGCAGTCGTGTAAAGGCGCTACTTTATACATTACACTTTCTCCTTGCCAACAATGTAGTAAATTAATACATCAAGCAGGAATAAAACGCGTAGTGTACGCACAGGCATATAAAGACCGATCAGGATTAGATTTTTTAGAGAAAGCGGGTGTTGAACTGACCTATTTACCTTATGAACAAAAATAATTTACCTATATATTTATCGATTGCAGTGGTTTTTGGTATTCTTATCGGAACCTTTTTTAGCAACGGAAATTCAAGTAGTCTTATTGGAAAAAGCTCGTCTAGTGAACGAAAAATAAAACGTTTAATTGACTACATTCAAAGTGATTATGTTGATGATGTTAACACAGATGACTTATTAGACGGAGCCATTGCCGAAATGTTGGGTAAATTAGATCCTCATTCTGTATACATACCTAAGGAAAACTTACAATTGGTTACCGAAAATATGCAAGGTAATTTTGTAGGAATTGGTGTTCAGTTTCGTATGATTGGTGATACCATTACTGTTATAGAACCTATTAAGGGCGGACCAAGTATTGAAGCAGGAATTAAAGCAGGCGATAGAATTTTACTTGCCGATAAAGATACGCTGTACGGAAAAAAACTACAAACTTCCCAAATAATGAAAGCTTTAAAAGGGAAGCCAAATACCAAAGTAAACTTACAGGTTTACAGGAAAACCAACGATAGTATTTTTGATATTACTATTAATCGTGGTAAAGTAAATATTAAAAGTGTTGATGTTGCCTATATGCTAAACGATAGTATTGGTTATATAAAGTTAGATCGTTTTGCTCGTAACACCTATCTTGAATTTAAATCTTCTTTAAACAAATTACTCACCAAAGGAATGACTGATTTGGTCTTAGATCTTCGCGGAAATGGTGGTGGCTTTATTGATATTGCTAATGATATTGTAGATGAGTTTTTAGAAAAAGACAAGCTTATCGTATTTACAAAAAATAACAAAGGAGATATTGTAGAATCTTTTGCTACTGATAAAGGCGATTTTGAGCACGGTGGGTTATATGTACTAATTGATGAAAACTCTGCCTCTGCTTCTGAAATTGTAGCAGGTGCTTTACAAGACAATGACAAAGGAATTATTATCGGTCGTCGTTCTTTTGGGAAAGGGTTGGTACAGCAAGAAATGGACTTAGGAGATGGATCCGCAGTACGATTAACTACTGCTAGGTATTATACTCCAACAGGACGTTCTATTCAAAAGCCTTATAAAAAAGACGCTGATTCAGAAGAATACAGTCACGATTTTGAACATCGATTAGAAAATGGAGAGTTATTTACCAAAGACAGTATTAAAACTATTGATAGCTTAAAATACACTACTCCTAAAGGAAAAACAGTATATGGCGGGGGCGGAATTATTCCTGATTATTTTGTAGCGGTAGATACCTCAGCCTATATTCCTACAATTTTCTTCCGTCCTTTAAATGATTTCGCTTTTTCGTATGTAGATGACAATCGTAAAAAACTCGCTTCATTAACCGTTGACGATTTTATTAGTAACTTTGATAAAAGCAATGAGATTTCTGATAAATTCTTAGCAGAGTTGAAAAGCTTTAGACTTTCTGAAAAAACAAAAAATCAACTTCGTAACAACTTAAAAGTATTAATAGCTCGTGAATTGTTTAGTGACGAAGGTTTGTATAAAGTAGACCAGCGAGATGATAAGATGCTACAAAAAGTATTTGAGCTAGAACAGCAACAAAAAGAATAGAAATACTTAAAATAGTCTTGGCACTTAATTCCCTTCGTATTTGCTTTTAAATTCTTCAGTTGCATTCTTGAGAACTTCTTACGCAGATGGAATGCTCCTAGTTAAAAGTTTTTTTTAGTCTAAATCGTAGGCTTAGCATTACTTTGTTATGTACATAATAGTACATTTGTACTACCTGTAAGTTAATAAAGAAAAGCTACAACGAATGAAAAAATCTGTGAACACAAGAGCAACTATTTTACAACAAGCTTTTGAACTTATTTATAAGAAAGGGTATCAATCTACCAGTATTGACGAAATTATAGCTACTACTAAAGTTACAAAAGGTGCTTTTTATTATCATTTTAAAAATAAGAAGCAAATGGGGCTCGCTGTTATTAAAGAGGTAATACAACCCAAAACGATCGATTTTTCTATCAGTTCTCTTACTACCTCAACAAATTTATGTGATGCTTTATATACAATGATTGAAGAATTACTTCTATACAACTCTTTTTTAACCATAGAACATGGTTGCCCACTAGCTAATTTAACCCAAGAAATGTCGCCTTTAGACAATGATTTTAAAGAAGCTCTTGCCGAAGCTAAATCATTATGGACAAATGCTATTGCAACTTCTATTAGCAAAGAACAACAAAACAATACTATTAATACAAATAACAACGCTGAAGAGGTTGCCAACTTTATCATTGCTAGTTATTGGGGAGCCAGAGCCCTTGGTAAATTAAGTAATAAAGCAAACACATATACTCATTATTTAAAGCAATTAAAACTTTACTTAACTATTTTAAAAGAATCTTAAACCAACAAAAAAAACATACTAGTTAGTATGTTTTTATTTTATCTTTGCTTTGTTCTAAAAAAAAAAGCAATGCAAATACATAATAAGTATAGTCCGTCTGTACTCAACAGAAAAGAAATCCAGCAGTTTAAAAAGCTTTTAATAACCTCCAAATTAAAAGAGAGTTTCACTAAAACGCTGTATAAAATTGGTATTAAATCTAAAATAATGTTTGATATTAATACTATAAATATTCCAGATTCCAGATTATCTAAACTAGCTTTAGAAGAGGCAAATGAGTTATGCAACCCTATATTGCTTTACCATTCTTATAGAACCTTCTTTTGGTCTGCAGGTATTGCTCTTTCAGAAAAGCTACATTATGATGAAGAGTTACTATTTGTTTCCTCAATGCTACATGATATTGGTTTAACAAATACCCACAACCACATATGCAGTAAACAATGCTTTGCCAATTACGGAGGTTCTTTCTCAAATGATTTTGTAAAGAAGTACGACAGTGAAAACAAAGCTTCTGCCATTAAAACTGCTATTGACATGCACTTGTATCCTACGGTGAATAAAAAGAGGTTTGGTAACGAAGCTTATCTACTTTCAAGAGGTGCTGCCATGGATGTTATTGGCTCACACTATTTTCAAGTTCCAACTTCTTTTATCAAAGAAGTTCATAAAACCTATCATAGAAATGGTTTTAAAGAAGATATTATTGAAACCATGGAAACATTAAATCACAAAGAAAATACCAGAGCTGATATTTTATACAAAATGGGATTTGCCTCAATGGCTTCAAAAAATATTTTAGATTCTAAAAAATTTACTTCTTAGAGGTAAACTTTGCTTCCCTCTTACTTTTATAAACCTCTTCAATGGTTGGGTTTTGAGGGCAGCTTTTTATTTGTTCAAATGTATCACCAGATGTTACAAAACCTGTTTGAAGTACCTTAAAATATACCCCTGGTGAGTTTTGCTGCCAAAACTGTTTTACAATCTTCATATCGTTAAAACGCACCCCCAATTTCATACAAGGCTGACGCGGTTTGGTAACCTCAATAATAACTTCTCCCACTTTAAAAGTATCTCCCACATGCAATTGACTTTCCGCTAAATCAGAAACCGTTAAGTTTTCACCAAACATTCCATAATTCCAATCTAAATTAGGATACAATTCTTTCCAATACGCATAATGCTTTTCTGAATAGGCATACACAGCTTGGTCTATTCCTCCATGGTGCTCTCTATCACAAATTGCATCATCTTTAACTTTTTCTACACCTAAAAAAAGAGGCTCTTCCACCGGAAACTTAAAAATACCGGTAGTTACTATTTTACCCTTCCAATTTACTTCTTTTCTTTCTCCTATGTTGGTAGCTACAATTTTCATTTTATACTTGTTATTCTACTAAAAAATTTTGCAACACATCTGCAATTTTTCGATTATCAGATAATTGTGGAATTTTATTCTGACCACCAAACTTCCCAATAGACTTCATATATTCATGAAAGCCTCCTTTTTGTACTTTTCTAATGATAAGCGGACGTAAAATCTTCCCTTTAATTAAATCGAAATAATATACATTTTGCTCTTGCATGGAAGCATCGATTTTAGATGCTAACTCATCTATGTTTACAGGTTCTTTTTCAAACTCTATAAACCACTCATGGTATGGCAATCCACTTTCAGGATTTACTTGCGGAGCCACTGTAAATTCACTTATATTTACAGCTGTTCCTTTGATAGCATCATTCAATGCTTTTTCAACCTCTTTACCTATCACATGCTCTCCAAAAGCAGAAATAAAGTGTTTTATACGTCCTGTTACTTTTATTCTGTAAGGTTTTAAAGAAGTGAACTCTACTGTATCGCCAATATTATACCCCCATAAACCTGCTGACGTATTTAAAATAATGACATAATTCACTCCTAGCTGAACGTCTTTTAATGAAATTCTAGTTGGATTCTCCTCAAAAAACTCCTTGGCAGGAATAAACTCATAAAACATACCTGAATTTAATTGCAACAACATTCCTTTTTCTGTTTGTGAATCTTGGTATGCAATAAACCCTTCAGATGCTGGGTACAGTTCTACATAATCTATCTTTTTCCCTATCAACGTTTCGAATTTGTTCTTGTAGGGGTCAAAATTTACCCCCCCATACACAAAGAAATTAAAGTTCGGAAAAATTTCAGCAACAGTTTTTCCTGTTTTTTCTATCAGTTTTTCAAAATACACTTGCACCCAAGATGGAATTCCACTAATAACCGTCATGTTTTCTGACAAAGTTTCTTCAACTACTTTATCAACTTTGACATCCCAATCTTCAATACAATTCGTTTCCCAACTAGGCAACCTATTTTTTAATAAATAGTTGGGAACATAATGTGCTGCTATTCCACTTAATCGCCCTAATTTTACGCCGTTTTTATCTTCTAAAACGGGACTTCCTTGTAAGAAAATCATTTTTCCATCAACAAAACTAGCATCGTTTGTTTCTGTGATATAAAACAACAAAGCATTTCGAGCTGCTGTAATATGCGTAGGCATTGATTCTTTACTTATTGGAATGTATTTTGCGCCTGAAGTTGTTCCAGAAGTCTTCGCAAAATACAAAGGCTTTCCTTTCCATAAAACATTCTCTTCTCCAGCAACCACTCGGTCTACATAGGTACGCAACCCTTCATAATCGTTAATCGGAACCCTTTTTTTAAAGTCTTCATAAGTATTGATTGACACAAAATCGTGATCTTTCCCAAAAGCCGTTTTACACCCTTCTGTAACCAAATATTGAAAAACTTTTTCCTGTGTTTTATGAGGAGTATTTGCCCATTTATATACTTGTTTACGAACAATTTTTGCAAATGGAATTGCTAATATTGATTTTATGCTCATGCTCTCTTTTTATTTACTGAAAATCTATATAATTAGTCGGATTAACAGGAAACCCATTATTCCATAGCTCAAAGTGTAAATGAGGACCGGTGGTTAGTTCTCCTGTAGACCCTACACTTGCAATTGCTTCTCCCGACTTTACAACATCTCCCTGTTGCTTTAATAAGGTTCCGTTATGCTTGTATACCGATATAAATTCGTTAGCGTGCTGTATGGTTAATACATACCCTGTTTCTGCTGTCCATTCTGCTAAAATAACCGTCCCATCAGCTACTGCTTTTACGGGGGTTCCTGTTTTTGCAACAATATCTATCGCATAATGTTTGTCATTGACGTCAAACGGCTGTGATATGCTTCCTGTTAGCGGTGAAAAGAATACGTTTTTCACTCTATTTGCTCCTCCATTATACAAAGGAAACAAATCTCTCCCTTGAATCTTCTCCCTAAACAATGAATCTTCTTTCGATGCTTGTAACTTACCCTCATCAAACGCTATAGTTTTCATTTCATTAGTTATTGAATCTACTTTTTCTGGCTCTATTTGTCCTGTTAAAACAGGTTTTAAAGCTTTCGTATACCTTTCAATAACAGAGAGCCTGTTTTTTAACGAATCTGCTTCGTATGTTAAACGGGTCGCTTTCTTTTTTAGGGCTGTTGAAGAGTATCCTGGTATGTATTCTCGTATCCCCGTAAATGCAATTAACAAAGTGGTAAGTACTATAAGAAGAATAGAAAACACTCCTCCAAATACAAAAACGTTTAATCGTGATAATTTTAAAGAAAACCGTTCTTGAAACGTATCTTCATTTATAATTACTAAGCGATATTTATCAGTAAGTTTTTGTTTGAGCTTTCGCTTTTTTTTATTTTTTGCCACGTTTTATACTTGTTTGGATTTCAAATATACAACGAAAAAATGGCCTAACTATTTTTTATAAAAATTCATCTCATCTATATACTTCCAAACCTTATCAGACAAGAGAGGCTTACAGTTTTTTTCTTCCATTATAGCGTTGCGAACCATGGTTGAAGATATTTGTACAATAGGCGCTTCTACTCTGTGAATTTTCTTGTGATTTTTGAATTGATTTTCTACTTCACCTTTTGAAACTCTTGGGTAAACATATACGTTATAATCTTCTAAAATAGCCTCATAATTCTTCCATTTATGCAAGCTTTTCAGATTGTCTTCTCCCATGATCAAACTAAACTTATAATTCGGAAACTTCTCTGAAATATGAGCCAATGTATTGATGGTATAATTGGGTTGAGGAAGTTTAAATTCAATATCAGAAGGTTGAATTTTCTCATACTCTTCAGTAGCTAAATACACCATTTCTAAACGGTGGTGATTCTCTAGCAATGTGCTTTTCTTTTTAAACGGATTATGAGGAGTAACCACCATCCAAATTTCATCTAAATCTGAGTTTTCAACTAAGTGATTGGCTATAATTAAATGCCCAATATGAATTGGATTAAAAGTACCGAAGTATAACCCGATGTTTTTCATATGAATAGATACTAGATATTTATCTTTCTTCTTACTCTGCTCCTTCTTTAGAAACTCCTAAAAAATCATCTACCAAACCCTCTGCTTCTTGGAGAGCTACTGATAAGTCGTAATTTTTAATGATTTTATCAAACTGAGGAGCTGTTGCTAATTCAATAGGCGCTTTTGCTACCCTTGCAGCAATTTTTTTATCACTCTCTTCTCCTCTGTTTTTTAATCTTTTTATAAGTTCATTGATGTCTGGTGGTTTCACAAATACAGCCAATGTTTGTTCTGGAAATTTTTCTTTAATTCTAAGTCCTCCTCTAACATCAATATCGAAAATCACGTGTTTTCCCTGTGCCCAAATTCGTTCAACTTCTGTTTTTAACGTTCCATAAAAGTTATTCATATAAACTTCTTCCCACTCTAAAAACTCGTCGTTTTTTATTTTCCTCTTAAACTCTCCAATAGAAATAAAATAGTAATCTACCCCATCTTCCTCATTACTTCTCGGTTCACGAGACGTTGCTGAAATTGAAAACTCAAGCTTAAACCGTTTCTGTGCCAATAAATGACGTACGATTGTGGTTTTACCTGAGCCTGATGGTGCTGAAAACACAAATAATTTTCCTTTAAACTCTTTCGACATGTTTATAAAACGTTTAAAATTTGTTCTTTTATTTTTTCTAACTCGTCTTTCATTTGGATGACTAATTTTTGCATTGGTGCAAAGTTAGCTTTCGACCCAGTAGTATTGATTTCTCTTCCAATTTCTTGCACGATAAATCCTAGCTTTTTACCGTTAGAATCTTCAGTTGCTAGTTGCTGTAAGAAATATTCTAAATGATTAGCTAAACGCACTTTTTCTTCGTTAATGTCTAGCTTTTCTAAATAGTAAATTAGCTCTTGCTCAAAACGATTTTCATCAACCTCAACTTTTAAATCAGTTAATGCTTTTTGCAAACGTTCTTTAACGTGCTCAATTCTATCACCGTCTAACTTTTTAACTTCTTCTAAAGCTGATTGAATATTGAATATTCTTGTTTTGAAATCTTCTTCTAACGATTTTGCTTCGTCTACCCTATATTGAATAATTTCTTTTAACGCTTCATCTATATGAGCATTTATTTGCTTCCATTCTTCTTCATCTAACTCTTCACGCTCAGTTTTTAATGCGTCTGGCATTCTAACTGCCATTTTCATTAACTCAACATCATCAGAAGTTCCTACTTGGGTTACATTTCTTAATTGCTGCATATAGTCTCGTACTACCCCAGTATTTACCGTAGTGGAAGTTTCATCTGCAGTCATTTCTACGTAAATAGAAAAATCTACTTTACCGCGCACTAAATTACTTGCTAATTTTTTTCTAACACTCAACTCCTTTTCTCTGTAGTATGAAGGAATTCTGGTATTTAAATCTAAATTTTTACTATTTAAAGATTTAATTTCGATTGTTACTTTTTTAGAGGGTAAATGAAGTACGGATTTACCGTAACCCGTCATTGACTGTATCATAACTTCGGTTTAATAATCTGCAAAGATACGTTTATTTATTGGGAGTTTCAGCTGGGCGTTTAGTAACCAAGAACACCCCTAAAAAAATTAATAATGCTGCGCCTATTTTAACTACATCTAAATGATCACTTCCTACAATCAATGCATAAATTGCTGCCACAACAGGTTGCAAATACATAAACACGCTTACTGTGGTTGGTTTCAGTTTTGATAGTGCAAATAAATTAAACAAGTAAGTTATACAAGTAGTAAACAACACCACAAAACCTGCCTTTAATAAAATTAAAACTGGCATTGTTTGCCACTGCACTTCTAACAATTCAACGAACCCAAAAGGAAGCACCATTATCAATCCAAAAAGGTATAACCACTTTACGAAAACAATCGGATTGTATTTTCCTATAAGCTTTTTTACCACCACCAAATACATACCGTAGGATGCTGCATTAACAAACACTAAAAAGTTTCCTAATACCATGTTTGTTGCACCTTCTTTGAGTGGAGTTCCGTAAGCTATTAAAATTATTGCCCCGATCATCCCAATAATCACTCCTACAATTTTCCTTAAGACTAGTTGCTCTTTTAAAAGAATACTCGCAAAAATTAACACTAAAATAGGAGTAGTGACCATCATAACTGAGGCATTGATTGGTGTAGTATAGCTCAACCCTTTAAAAAAAGTAAGCATATTAAAAGCAATTCCAAAAAAGGCCGCCATTGCTACTCGTTTGTAATCTGCTTTCTCAATCGATGCTCCTTTGACAAAAAGTCCTAATAACCAAAAAATCACAGTAGCCCCTCCAACACGAAGTAATATAAAACCAAAGGGTTGAATATATCCTTGCATTACTTCTTTCGCAATCGTAAAGGTAATTCCGTAAATAAGTGTCGCGATAGATGCTGCCGTTAATGCTAACGCTCTTTGGTTCATTTTTAGTAGTTTTAAAAACAAGTGCAAAGATGATGATAATATTCTTCTTTTCTATTACTTTTTTACCCTGTACTAATCTTAAGATATCTCTTTATACGAACCAAAAAAGCACTGCTAATGCAGTGCTTTTTCTTTGGTTGATTAACTTTTGATTAGTCCACTAAAGGTGGTATTCTTAATACTTGTCCTGGATAAATTTTATCAGGATGTGTTAACATTGGCTTGTTAGCTTCAAAAATTACTGGATATTTCATAGCATCTCCATAAAACTCTTTTGCAATTTTGCTTAACGAGTCTCCGCTTACTACTGTATGGAACTGAGCCATTGCTGCCTCTTCGATAACCTCAACTTCTTTAACGGTCATATTGTCTTCTACAGAAGCAATTCCTTCTGTATTACCAACTACTAAAACTACTTTTTCTTTAGTGGCTAAATCTGCCGCCTCTCCTGTTACTGTAGCTTTATCATCGTCTACACTGACCGCTAAGTTTTCAACGGAAAGCTCTAGTTTATTTACTGCATCTACCAATTTTGCAGCTTTTTCTGTTGCTTCTTCTTCAGTTGTTTTTCCGATACCAAAAACTTTTGCTCCGGCATTTTTAATAAATGAAAAAATTCCCATTCTCTTTTTTGATTTTTTGTTAATATTCTTTTTTTCTGTCTGACTAAGATACAATTTTTATACCAAAATTCGTATTCTAAAAGAATTTAAAAAAGATCTTTTGAAACTAAAAAGCACCCAAGTATGGGTGCTTAATCTATCTTTATTGGACTATTCCTTACTTTTTATCAAAAGAATTCCAACCCTGCGCTTTTAATTCAATCTCTTGGTTGGCACGGGTTACCAAGTTCATCCCTTCATTTTCTTCAGTAATATGACCTATAACTGTTAAATTAGGATTTCCTTTTATTTTATCATAATCATCAATAGAAACTGTAAATAATAGTTCATAATCTTCTCCTCCACTTAAAGCTATCATGGTACTATCCATAGCAAACTCCTCAGAAGTAGAAATTACCTGAGGATCTAACGGTAACTTATCCTCGTATATTTTACATCCTGCTTTGCTTTGCGTACAAATATGCATAATTTCAGAAGACAACCCATCAGAAATATCAATCATTGAAGTTGGCTTCACCTCTAACTCCTCTAATAACTTAGGAACATCTTTACGTGCCTCAGGTTTTAGTTGACGCTCGATTATGTAAGCATACTTATCTAAATCTGGTTGGTTTTGAGGATTTACTTGAAACACTTGCTTTTCACGCTCTAACACTTGCAACCCTAAATAAGCACCGCCTAAATCGCCAGAAACTACTATTAAATCGGTGGGTTTAGCCCCATTTCTGTACACAACATCTTCTTTATTAGCAGTACCAATAGCTGTAACAGAAATTAATATTCCTTTTGTTGAAGAGGTCGTATCTCCTCCTACTAAATCTACTTTATATGTATCACACGCTAATTGTATTCCTGCATATAATTCTTCAATCGCCTCAAGAGGAAAACGGTTAGACACAGCAATAGATACAGTAATTTGTTCCGCATTAGCATTCATAGCATACACATCCGATAAATTAACCATTACCGTTTTGTATCCTAAATGCTTCAAAGGCATGTAACTCAAGTCAAAATGCACTCCTTCTACCAGCAAATCAGTAGTAATTACAGTTTCTTTACCCGCTGTGCTAATTACAGCAGCATCATCTCCAACTCCCTTAACTGTTGACGAATGATACATTTTAAAATGCTTTGTTAAATGGTGTATTAACCCAAACTCTCCAAGCTCAGCTAACGAAGTTCTTTCTTGATTTTTATCTTCTAACATGCTGCAAAGATAACGACTAACGAACAAAAAGAAGTATATTGCATAAGGTAATCTACACAAAATAAATATAGGGTTTTGTTGTTTTTGTATGTTATATAAGTAGTTAATTACCTAATTTAGTGATTTTAAACCCCGATTTATGAAAAACCTTAAGATTCTATTTATTTTAGTTGGGATGTTCATTTTAACTTCCTGTTCTTCCTCTTCTAATGAACCCCCTATAAAGACCAACAAAACCACGTGTTCTAATGGTAAAGCAGGAATGTACCCTTGTAATAATTATGATTTATTATTAAACATCCCTTTAAGCACATTTGATGCTGTTAGTGGAAGCGATTGTTGGGGTTGGACAGACGCGACAACTAATAAGGAATACGCTATTATGTGCGTAGATAATGGAACTACCTTTGTAGACATTACCGATACAGAAAATCCTATTTACTTAGGCAAACTTCCTACTGCAACCGTAAGTAAAGATTGGTGGGATGTAAAAGTATACAACAACCATGCTTTTATTGTTAGTGAGGCAACAAACCATGGTATGCAAGTATTTGACTTAACAAAACTTAGAAATGTGACAAACCCTCCAATAATCTTTACAGCTGATAAACACTTTACTGATTTTGGTAGCGCACACAACATTGTTATTAATGAAAGCTCAGGATATGCCTACCCAGTAGGCACCAATAGGTCTGGAGTTTATAAAGGAGGTCCCTTATTCATCAATATACAAACCCCTCTAAACCCTCTAAGTGAAGGCGGATGGGGAATGGACAACTACAGTCATGATGCACAAGTAGTTACCTACAACGGTCCGGATACAGACTACACTGGTAAAGAAATATTAATAGGTAGTAATGAAAATGAAGTTGTAATTGTAGATATTACCGACAAAGCCAATCCTGTAACCATTTCTAAAATTTCGTATACAAACGTGGGGTACACTCATCAAGGTTGGTTTACTGAAAATCAGAAATATTTTATTTTAGGAGATGAGTTAGACGAACAAAATTTTGGCAATAACACAAGAACAATTGTTTTTGACTTTTCTGATTTAGACAACCCAAAACAACATTTTATCTATACAGGCCCTACCGAAGCTATTGATCATAATGGGTATGTTAAAGGAAGTACTTTTTATTTAGCAAACTATAACGCTGGCGTACGTTTTATTGATATTTCAAACATTGAAAGTAAAACCATTACCGAAACAGGTTTTTTTGACACACACCCAGAAAATGACCAGGCAGATTTTAACGGTGTTTGGAGTGTGTATCCATATTTGAAAAGTGGAAAAATTGTTGTAAGCGACATTAACAGAGGGTTATTTATTCTTAAAAAACAATAAATGCTCAAAACACTTTCATTATTGTTTTTCTCGCTTCTTCTATACAACTGCGGTAAAGAAGAAGGCATACAATTTGACTCCTCTTCTAAGACTCCTGAAGTTGCCTTAATTAAAACTTTTGGCGGCTCGGTAAACGAAAGAGGTAACAGTGTGGTAAATACTTCCGATGGAGGGTATATTGTGGCTGGTTATACTCAAAGTATTGATGGAGATATAGAAACCACTAGTAACACAATTCAATACGATTTTTGGGTCTTAAAGTTTGATGCAAACGACCATCTTATATGGCAAAAAACCTATGGGGGGTCAAAAGACGATAAAGCGCGTAAAATTATCAAGACAAGCGATAATGGCTTTGTTATTGTGGGCCATGGAAAAAGCGCTGATGGAGACTTAGGAACGAATGAAGGGTTTGATGACGTTTGGATATTAAAACTAGATAGCAATGGTACGGTACTTTGGAAAACAACTACTGGTTTCTCTGGAGCTGATCAGGGATTTTCAATAATCCAAACTTCTGATGGAGGCTATTTTGTTGGAAGTATTCTAGATGTTACTGCATCTGGAGGTTTAGGCAACTCAAAACAAGCTTCAAAGCATGCGGGTGGTGACTATTGGGGTATCAAACTCAATACTAACGGAACTATTGAATGGAGAAAATACTTTGGAGGAACAAATACCGATACTTGTTACGACATAGTTGAAGCTACTGACGGCTATTTATTAATTGGTTCTTCTGACAGCAATGATGTAGACATCAAAAATAACAAAGGCTCTTACGACTTTTGGATTGTTAAAACTGACAAAAGCGGAAATTTACTTTGGGAAAAATCTTTTGGTGGTACAGAAATTGATGAAGCTAGAGCAATAACTAAAACCAATGATGGAAATTTCATTATTGTAGGAGATACACGTAGCTCTAATCAGGATATTTCTCACAATAATGGTGGTGCCGATTTATGGGCTCTAAAAATAACGAGTCAAGGAGAATTGCTTTGGCAAAAAAATTATGGAGGTTCTAGCTTTGACGTTGGTCGATCAATTAAAAAAACAGTAAACGGAAATTTTTTAATCTCCGGTAGCTCAAGAAGTGCAGACAACAGCTTTACCAATAAAGGGCAAAATGACGCATTGATTATGAAAATTGATACAAACGGAAATCTCTTATGGCAAAAAACAGTAGGAGGTACAGAAATAGATTTTTGTTACGATGCGGTTGAATTATCAAATGGGAGTATTATTGCCGTAGGTGAAAGTAGCAGTAATAATCAAGACATAACAACTAACAAAGGTTTTTCAGACCTATTAATTATCAAACTAAAATAATAAATGAAATATTTTTTAACTTTCTTTCTTAGTGCATTACTTTTTTCTTGTAGCTCAGATAATGACGAACCTATTAAAGACGTTTCGGTGAAGCTAAAATTTAGTCAAAACTGGGATGGTACTTCAATTGAGAAGTCTGATTTAGAGAACACCGAGTTCACCAACAAAACAGGAAGTAAACTTTCTATAAGCAGACTACGCTATTTAATCTCACGTATTAGTCTTGTTAATGGATTAGGAGACACAACAAAATTTGATAGTTATAAATTAATAGATGTGAGTAAACCAGACAGTTTAACCTATGCTCTTTCTAAAAAAGTATCAGAAGGAAGCTATAAACTACTTTTTACTTTCGGTTTTAATAATAGTGATAACCAAAGCGGAGTATATCCAGACCTAAACTCTGCTGATTGGAATGTACCCGATATGATGGGTGGAGGGTACCACTACATGCAACTAGACGGTAAGTACAAAGACACACTAGGAGTTGAAAACCCTTACAATTTCCATGCGGTAAGAGCTTACAATAAGGAAAAAGATTCTATTCTAGATACTTCTTTTGGAATTCAAACTGGCTCTATCCTCTTAAAAAACAACGCTACAATAGAAATTAAAATGAATGTAGCTGGATGGTTTAAAACCCCTAACGACTGGGATTTAAACGAAAAAAGCGTTGATTTAATGATGGATTTTGAAGCTCAGAAAGATATTTCTGAAAATGGAAAAAGCGGGGTATTTAGCTTAGGTACTATTTCTCAATAAAAATAACATGACACAAAAAAGTATCTATTTTTCTTTACTACTCTCCCTGTTAATCAGTTGTGCTTCAAAAGGAGAAGAAGAGAATGTATACACCCCTATTCCCACTAGTTTAGAAATTCCAGAGCTATTTCAACAAAAATTAATTGCTCCTGTTATTCCTACTAACAATCCTTTAACAGAAGAAGGAATATTCTTAGGTAAAAAATTGTTTTTCGACCCTATTTTATCAAAAGACAATACACAGTCTTGTGCCAGTTGCCACGACCCAAAAAACGCTTTTACCGACGACACTCGCTTTAGCGAAGGTATCGACGGTAAATTTGGAACACGAAACTCAATGCCATTATTTAATTTAGCTTGGAACTTTGACGAACGTTTTATGTGGGATGGAAAAGAACTCAGTATTGAACGTCAAGCATTTTCCCCAGTTCGCAATCCAATTGAAATGCATAGTGATTGGAAAAATGTAGCTAGAAAACTACAAGAACACGCTGAATACCCTACGCTTTTTCAACAAGCTTTCGGCATATCGAAAATAGACTCTACCTTAGTTACCAAAGCAATTGCCCAGTTTGAAAGAACTCTAATTTCAGGAAACTCAAAGTTTGACCAATATCTTTTAGGCAAAATCGAATTAACTCCTGAAGAACAAAACGGATTTAATGTGTTTATGGATGAAACTAGAGGAGATTGTTTTCACTGTCATGGAAGTGACAACAACCCTTTATGGACAGACAATAAATTCCATAACAATGGTTTAGATGAAACTTTTACCGACTTAGGTTTAGGCGCTGTTACTGGTGACCCTAACGATAATGGAAAGTTCAGGAGTCCATCCTTACGAAACTTAAAATTTACCGCACCTTACATGCATGACGGGCGATTTACTACTTTAGAAGAAGTAATTAATCATTATTCTGAAGGATTAAAACTGTCTGCTACTATCGACCCTTTGATGAAAAAAGCGAATCAGGGAGGGGTACAACTCTCAAACAAAGACAAAGCAGATTTAAAAGCTTTTTTGTTAAGTCTTTCTGATGCTAATTTTGTAAACAATCCTAAATTTCAACAATAATCCCCTAACAATCAGCAAATAGTTTTAAGCTATAAACAATTTTTATCGCTTAATAACTATATTCATTTCAAAAAATGATATAAATCATATTTTGTCATTATCTTTGCAGTCACTTAGATTTAATCTATTTAAACGATGATAAAAGTTTCAGACACAGCAAAAAAGAAAGTCATTGAACTAATGACCGATGACGGATTTGATACGACAACCGACTTTGTTCGTGTTGGGGTGAAAAGTGGCGGTTGTTCAGGATTATCATACGACTTAACTTTTGACAAAACCCAACAAGAAAACGATAAGGTTTTTGAAGATAACGATGTAAAAATTGTTGTTGACAAAAAGAGTTTTTTATACCTAGTTGGAACAACTTTAGAATATTCCGGAGGTTTAAACGGTAAAGGATTCGTTTTTAACAATCCTAATGCTAACAGAACTTGTGGTTGCGGAGAGAGCTTCTCTCTATAAGCCTATACATCACAAAAAGAATACAAAAAAACTGATGAGTAAATACACCGAGGACGATTTAAGAGAAGAATTAAAAACCAAAGAGTACGAATATGGTTTTTATACTGATATTGAAAGTGAAAAGTTTCCTAATGGGATAAACGAAGACATCGTTCGTGCCATTTCTAAAAAGAAAAACGAGCCAGAGTGGATGACGCAATGGCGTTTAGAAGCTTTTAGAATTTGGGAACAAATGGAAGAACCAGAGTGGGCCAATGTTACCTATAAAAAACCGAGTTTTCAAGATATTTCTTACTATTCAGCACCTAAAAAAAAGCCTACATTAAACAGCTTAGATGAGGTAGACCCTGATTTACTAGCGACGTTTGAAAAATTAGGAATTTCTTTGGAAGAACAAAAAAAATTGGCAAATGTAGCAGTTGATATTGTAATGGATTCTGTTTCTGTAGCTACTACTTTTAAAGAAACCTTAGCTGAAAAAGGAATTATTTTTATGCCTATTTCTGAAGCAATTCAAGAGCACCCAGAATTAGTAAAAAAATATATAGGTTCGGTTGTACCACCAACTGATAACTTTTATGCTGCATTAAACTCAGCTGTATTCTCTGACGGGTCTTTCTGTTACATTCCAAAAGGAGTTCGTTGCCCTATGGAATTGTCTACTTACTTCCGTATCAATGAAGGAGGGACAGGACAGTTTGAACGTACTTTGGTTGTTGCCGACGAAAGCAGTTATGTTTCTTATTTAGAAGGTTGTACTGCACCACAACGTGACGAGAACCAATTGCACGCTGCAGTTGTTGAGCTAATTGCTTTGGACGATGCTGAAATAAAATACTCAACCGTTCAAAACTGGTTCCCTGGTGACTCAGAAGGTAAAGGAGGGGTTTTTAATTTTGTAACCAAAAGAGGTTTGTGTGAAACCAATGCTAAAATTTCTTGGACACAAGTTGAAACAGGATCTGCAATTACATGGAAATATCCTAGCTGTGTGCTTAAAGGAAATAATTCAGTAGGTGAATTCTATTCGATCGCTGTAACTAACAATCATCAACAAGCTGATACAGGTACTAAGATGATTCACTTAGGAAAGAATACTAAGTCAACTATTATTTCTAAAGGAATTTCAGCAGGAAAATCACAAAATAGTTACCGTGGTTTAGTTCAGGTAAATTCTAGAGCAGAAAATGCACGTAACTTCTCTCAATGTGATTCTTTATTAATGGGTAATGAGTGTGGTGCACATACTTTCCCTTATATAGAAGCTAAAAATAAATCAGCTCAAATAGAGCACGAAGCTACAACGAGTAAAATTGGTGAAGATCAATTATTTTATTGCAATCAACGTGGTATTGATACAGAAAAAGCCATTGCATTAATTGTAAACGGATTTAGCAAAGAAGTCTTAAATAAGTTACCAATGGAATTTGCTGTAGAAGCTCAAAAACTACTAGAGATTAGTTTAGAAGGGAGCGTAGGTTAACCTAAAAAGCAATACAATGAAAAAAATACTTTTATTAGCACTTGTATCTATTGTTGCATTTAGTTGTAAAAATGCTGAAAAGAAACAAACGACAGAAAAAACAGTTGAGAAACCTCAAGTAAACCTTCATGTGTTAGATGGAGGTTCTATTTTAGTTAACAAACTTGAAGTTTTTTCTCAAGACACTACATACACAGGACAGTCTAAACAATTTTCAGATGCTTTTTATGTAATTTCTCACCCTAAAGGAAATTTAATGTGGGATGCTGGTTTACCTGAAGCTTTGATTACTGATGAGCCTTTTACAGAACCTTCTGGTACTTTTACGTTACAACGCAAAGACTCATTAAAAAACCAGTTAAAATCTATAGGATTAACTATTAACGATTTTAAATACATTGCGCTATCTCATCCTCATTTCGACCATACCGGTCATGCTAACTACTTTAAAAATGCAACATGGTTAGTACAAGAAAATGAATATGATTTTATAACGAATGATTCTGCAAAAGTTAAAGACCCGAACACTTACAATGCTATCAAAGAATTAAAAAATGTAGAAAAAATTAATGGTGACTATGATGTTTTTGGAGATGGAACAGTAGTCATCAAGTACATGCCAGGTCATACCATAGGGCACCAAGCTTTATATATTGAAGCAGGCTTAGAAAAACCAATTTTATTAACAGGTGATTTATATCACTTCGAAAAAAATAGAGAAACCAAAGGGGTTCCTTCTTTCAATTACAATGTTGAACAAACTTTAGAAAGCATGAAGAAGTTTGAAGCTTTTGCTAAAGAAAAGAACGCTGAGGTGATTATACAACACTCACCAAAAGATTTCAAAAAATTACAAAATCTATTAAAAAAGTAACCATACAGTAATGTTAAAAATAGAAAACTTACACGCACAGGTAGAAGGTAAAGACATTCTTAAAGGAATTAACTTAGAAGTAAAAGCAGGAGAGGTTCATGCAATTATGGGTCCAAACGGTGCAGGTAAAAGTACCTTATCATCTGTAATTGCTGGTAATGAAACTTACGAAGTAACTTCTGGTTCTATCGAATTAGAAGGTGAAGATATTAACGAATTAGCTCCAGAAGAAAGAGCGCATGCTGGTGTATTCTTATCGTTTCAATACCCTGTAGAAATACCTGGTGTTACTGTTACAAACTTTATTAAAACAGCCATTAACGAATCTCGTAAAGCGCAAGGTTTAGAAGAAATGCCTGCAAAAGACATGCTTAAGAAGATTCGTGAAAAATCAGAATTACTAGAAATCGATCGCAAGTTCTTATCTCGTTCCTTAAATGAAGGATTTTCTGGAGGAGAAAAAAAGCGTAATGAGATTTTTCAAATGGCGATGTTAGAACCTAAATTAGCTATTTTAGATGAAACTGATTCTGGTTTAGATATCGATGCATTACGTATTGTAGCGAATGGAGTTAACAAATTAAAATCTAAAGATAACGCTGTAGTCGTTATTACCCACTACCAACGTTTATTAGATTATATCGTTCCAGATTATGTACACGTTTTACACGATGGAAAAATCGTTAAAACAGGAGACGCTTCTCTTGCTTTAGAGCTTGAAGAAAAAGGATACGATTGGATTAAAGAAGAGGTAAATAGTTAGAAAAGTTGAAAAGTAAAAAGTGAAAAGTTGCCCGTAAAATAAGCAACCTTTCAACTTTATAAACTTTTATGCTTTATAAACTTTACAACTAAAAACAATGGAGTTGAGAGAAAAAATATTATCATCATACGTAGCTTTTGAAGACAGTGTAAACATCAATTCAGATTTACATGAAATAAGAACAAAAGCACTACAAAACTTTGAAAAACTAGGTTTTCCTACTAAAAAACTTGAAGCGTGGAAATACACTTCTTTAAATTCAATTTTAAAAGAAGATTATAGTATTTTTCCTGATAGAGAGGCTTCTGTAGAGTTAGCTGATGTAAAAAAATATTTCATTCACGAAATAGATAGTTATAAAATAGTTTTTGTAGATGGAAAATACAGCTCTTTTTTATCAACTACTACTCACGATGGAAAAGATATTTGTTTATTATCTGCTGCTTTTTCAAAAGAAAAATACAAACCTATTGTTGAAAAATATTTTAACAAAATAGCAAAACAAGACAATTTAACATCTTTAAATACTGCTTTTGCTACTGAAGGTGCGTTTATTCATATTCCAAAAAATATAGAGGTTGAAAAACCTATTCAGATAATTAACTTTACCACTGGTAAAGAACATGCAACCATGCTACAACCACGTAACTTAATTGTGGTTGAACAAAATGCGCATGTTCAAATTATAGAGCGCCACCAAAACCTGAATAACAATGCTGTATTAACCAATGCTGTAACTGAAATTTATACAGATACACATGCTACTGTAGATTATTACAAGATTCAAAATGACAATAATGATGCTTCTTTAGTTGACAATACATACATTGAGCAACAAAAAGAAAGTACCTGCTCTGTACATACATTTTCTTTCGGTGGAAACATTACTCGAAATAACTTAAATTTTTATCAAAAAGGAGAACATATTAACTCTATCTTAAAAGGAATTACTATTGTTGAAGGGAAACAACATGTTGACCACCATACTTTAGTAAACCATATAGAACCAAACTGTGAAAGTCATCAAGACTACAAAGGTATTTATGCCGATCGTTCTACTGGAGTATTTAACGGTAAAGTTATTGTTGAAAAAGAAGCTCAAAAAACCAATGCTTACCAGCAGAACAACAATGTTTTAATTAGTGATAAAGCAACCATTAATGCAAAACCTCAATTAGAAATCTTTGCTGACGATGTAAAATGCTCTCATGGTTGTACTATCGGTCAATTAGACGATCAAGCATTGTTTTATATGCAACAAAGAGGTATTCCTAAAAAAGAAGCTAAAGCGCTGTTAATGTACGCCTTTGCCAATACTGTTTTAGAAAGTGTTAAAATACCAGAGGTTAAAAAAAGAATTACCAAGTTAATTGCTAATAAACTAGGCGTTAACATTGGTTTTGAATTATAAAACAAACAAAAGGCATTATGAAACATAATGCCTTTTTAATTCTTTTACGCTATGAAATCTAAGTTTTTAAAGAACTTGTCGAAACCTTACCCTTATTTATTTCATACCAAAAGAAACCTTATCATTGCTTTTATTTTAAGCATCGTTACACTCTTACTTAATTATTACGTTACTCAAAACACACTTCCAAATAATTTGTCTGCCTGTCTAACAGCCAGCATCGTTACATTTTTAAGTATCTTATTTTTTACTGAATTGGTACCCATCGTTTTTTTTACTGCTGAAATTAAAGAAAACTGGAACACTGTAAGAGAATTTTTCTTTACGCTCGGTATCCTTATTTCTATAGCGCTTTTTCAAAATAGCTTTTTATACCCTTTTAAAAGCCATATGGATAGTAGTTTTTTTTTAAGTTTAATAAACACCTTTTCCTATGTTATATTAGTAGGTACCCTACCTGTACTTATTATTATATGGATTAATTATGTTATTATCTTAAAAGAAAATTTAAGAAGTATTAAAGCATATAACAAAGAGTTAGAAAAGGAATTAAAACAGAAAGACAAAGAAGTTGTTTTATCGATAAAAACGAATAATGTAAACGAAACATTAATTCTTGATCTTACTACTTTTCTATTTGCTAAATCTGAAGGAAATTATGTAGATATTTACACAAAAAATCTTAATTCGGTAGATATTAAACCTTATAGAATATCAATTCAAAAACTGCTTAATGATTTATCTGATTATTCCTTTATTTTAAGTACACATCGTTCATATATAATCAATATTAAAAATATAAGAAGAACCTCTGGAAACGCAAGAAACTATAAAATTTCATTTCCTGATATTTCTCATGAGGTTCCAGTATCTAGAAGTAAGTTTAAATTATTTAAAGAGGAGTTTGACAAGTACTATAAATAGATGTGTTTTTATAACATATACCCTACTCCCATTCCAAAAAACAATCTTGAATCAAGATCCCCTGGTCTAAACCTTCCACTATCAGTAATTCCTTTTAACGAACTCCAAATATCAAAAGTTACTGTTACTCTATTAAAAGTATAGCCTAAAGAGTTTATCATGCCATAATTAAAATAAGAATATGAATTCTTATAGTTCTCATATACGTCTAAATGATCTATATATAGACTCCCTTTAGACTTTAAATTCGTGTATCCTAAGAAGGGTTGAACCGACATATAAAACCTCCTTTTATGAAATGGATAAAAACTAACATCAAACAAACCAACAACAGATAAATCTCTTGTATAACCATCAACATGATCTGTGAACATGTTTTCGCCTTCATTTATAAAACTGTTTTGATACGCTGCTCCAGCCATTACAGTTATTTTTTTACTTTCTAATAACTTCCTTTTTGCTTTAAAAACTAGACCATAATGTTCTCCAAAACTCGCATTGAGTATATCAGTGGTATACCCCAACTCCAATTTCCATTTTTTAGTAGTATTAAATTCTTGAGCGTTCATTATAAAACAACTCAACAATAATGTGTATAAGATATTCTTCATTGTGTCCTTATTCAATAATTTGTAATCCTTTTTTAAACCCTTGTATTGGGCTATTTCTGTGTGAAGTGTTTTCAAGTCTTTCATAACTAAAATCAAAATCACTATAATTTCTTAGCTCTAGTTGCTTGGTTAAAGCATCAAAAGATGCATTCATACCAACTCCTTCTAAGTCTCCCATAGACATATAAATATTTTTCCCTTTCAGTAAATCCAACTCCTTAGCGGCTGCTTCCAAATCGAAAATAAAAGAGTTATACCACATTAAATTGGGACTTACTGCTATTGCATTATCAAAAGGGTTTTCTTGCTCTTTTTGCATCATTACATATAAAGCAAAATAGCCCCCTAAAGAATGTCCATAAATTGTTTTTGTCAAGCTATTTATTTGGTAATCTTCGGCAATCGTAGGTAATAACTCTGAGTTTAAAAAGTCAATAAATTTCTTTGCTCCTCCAGAATCTCCATCAAAACCCCTGTCATACGGATAAGAATAATCTATCCCTCTTTTATTATCACCAGTATAACCTATGCTCACGACTATGGTATGCTCTTTGTTTTTGGAGCGTAGTATTTGCATACACTCATTGTAATAATCGTCTCCATCTAATAAATAAACTACATGATAATCTCTAGCTACGTCAATTTCTTCAAGGCTTCCTATTTTAACATTGTATTTAAAATTTGTGGCGTTTGATGTTACTGTAAATTTTTGCTGTTTAATCCTTGCAGGTAGATCTTCTTCAATACAACTAGCAAAGAAAAAGAGGGTAAAACTTAAGAATAAAAAGGTTTTTTTTTGGTACAAATACATAATCATTTTTGATGTTTTTATTTATTAATCTGTATCAAAAATATCTCACTTACATCCTCTTATGTAATGTGAAAACTCTTATGGTATGAAATGTTCTTTATTTGTGATAAAACGACATTCTTAATTATATAAAAGCCTCCGAAAGCTATTCATATAGCTTTATAAATTATTTTTTTTATCTTTATAAGAAACCTTCTATTATGAATAACTCACTAAAAACAGTTGCTTTAATTTCAGGAATAGTAATTTTAGCGTATGGAGTGTACACTCTTTTTAAACCAGAAACTCAAATTTCTATTGGCGATGTAGATCTAGTAGAAGCTCAAGATAATACCAACTCATACATTACCATTGCTGTTGGAGTTGTTGTTATCGCCTTAAGTTCATTGATGGGTAAAAAATAAAATTACTTTTTTCAATTTATAAACCGCCTTTCACAGGTGGTTTTTTCTTATCTAAAATTTTATGTAATGAATCAAAATTAGCTACGTCAAAAGTACCGTAAACTAATTTATTTACTTAAAATTTAAAAAATGCGAAAAACAATTATCCTCTCTTTTACCTGTTTACTACTTTTCGTTAGTATACAGTCACAAGCACAAACAGATGTATACAATGCTCTTTTAAAAACCTATGTGAGTCCGGAAGGCGATGTAGATTATAAAGGCTTGAGAAAAAATCGCGCTTTGTTAGATATATATATCAAACATTTAGAAAACACCATCCCTAGTGATAAATGGTCTTCAAACAAAGCCAAAGCCTTTTGGATAAACGCTTACAATACATATACTATTAAGTTAATATTAGATAGCTATCCTTTAAAGAAAATTACCGATATAAAACGCAAAGGTAGAAATGCATGGAAAATTCCGTTTGCAACTGTTGGAAAAAAAATGTACTCTTTAGATTATATTGAGCATAAAATACTTAGAAGATGGTATGACGATCCAAGAATTCATGTTGCTTTGAATGCTGCTTCTAAATCGGGGCCAAGATTTGTAAACTTTGCATTTACAAAAGATAACATAGAAAAAGAATTGGAAAATTTAATGAAAGATTTTATCAATGACCCTACAAAAAACAACATAACATTAACGAGTGTTAAAGTTTCAAAAATATTTCAATGGTATCAAGAAGATTTTACTTCTCGCAATACTTTGATAGATTATGTAAACAAGTACTCAAACATTAAAGCCAATGACAATGCTGAAGTTATGTATTTAGAGTACGATTGGAGTTTGAATGGTAAGTAACGACTTTCTTTGTGCAGTATTGTATGAGTAACGGGAACACAATGAGTTTTTCCGTTACTTGTTTTACTTATTACACATGTTGATCTATTAAAATTGTATTTCCATCAGGATCAAAGAAAACAATACTTGCCGGGCCTTCAGTATCTTTATCTGCCTCTCTTTTTAACTTAATATGATTCTCTTTTAACTCTTTTTGAATAGCTCTAACATCGTCAAAATCATCTAATATGTTAGCCTCTTCATCCCAGCCTGGATTAAATGTGAGCATATTATTTTCAAACATTCCTTGAAACAAGCCAATTAACGAGTTTCCGTTTTTCATAATCAAATAATTCTTCTCCAGTGCACCTGCAAAAACAGTAAACCCAAGCATTTCGTAAAAGTCTTTGGATTTATCAATATCCTTTACAGCTAAGCTAATTGAAAAAGCCCCTAATTTCATCATCTTATATTTTTAATTTCTGTCTTCAAACGGTATAATGATTCCTTTTTCTACGTAATTTTTAAGTCCATTTAATAGCAACGCCCAACAATAAGAAGAATGCTTAAAGTGATTGCTTTGTTCGGTCCACCCTTTATGAAAAAAATGTACCCATGTGATTCCATCATCCTTTTCAAACAAATCAAAACCAAAAGTGGTTGGATTCCAATCTTCATCCGACTTTGTCATTTTTATATAAAAAGAGGTGTTTTTTTCGCACTTAATTACTTCTCCATACCAATTGTATGGTTCTCCAAAGAAAAAATTGTACTCTGCACCCAACTTGGGAACACCACTACATTTTAGCGGCCACCAGTGTACCAAATCATCCGGATTAGTTATCGCCTTATAAACTTTGTTAGATAACTCATTTATAGGAAAGTTATGGTAAACGGTAAATCCTTCTTCAGTAACTTTCATAATACCCTAATTTTATAGTTATTAAAGTTACTAAAAAAACAAACAAAAACCCTATACAAAATGTACAGGGCTTAATTTTTATAATAAATTCAATACACTAAAACTTTCCATTTGTATGAGCCATTTGTTCTGGAACTTCCTGTATAACATCCCAATGTTCAACAATTTTGTCATTTTTTAATCTAAATAAGTCGTAAAAGGCTTGCCTTTTTCCATGCCAGGATCCTTCACTCACGGTAAGAACAAAATTACCTTCCCCAAACACCTTATGTAGTTTTTGATATTGAAACATATTATTTTGAGAAACCAAATAACTAATTGCCTCATTTAACCCCTCTAAACCATCTTTTATCATCGGGTTGTGTTGAAAATACTCGGCTGTACTAACATAATCCGTAACCTTCTCTGGAGCTTTCCCAAATAAAATATCATTGACAAAATTCGTTACAATCTTCTTATTTGAATTGGTCTTCTCCAAATCAGTAATCTCTGTAACCCCATCTACTTGTGAACGACCACTAGCCGTTATATCAACTTTTGGAGTAAGGTTATCCCAATGTTCAGCAACTTTACCATCTTCCATTCTCCACACATCAAAAGCTACAACTTCTTTTGCTCCAAAAGCATCTGCATTATGATACGAATTGTGAAAAATAACATACTCTCCATCTTGTAACAACCTATGATTGGTATATCTTGTATTCGCTTCTTTTAAAACAGGGAGAAACCCTAATACTGGTTCAATACCAGTAGGCACCTGTGGGTTGTGTTGAATATAATTGGCTGCGAAGTATGTTTTTACTCCCTCTTCATTGTAATCTGTAAAAAAAGCATCTTGTGCTTTTTGTGCTATAGTTTTTAAATTTTCCATGTTAGTATCTGTTTTAATTTGACCTTGTAGTGTTGAAATACAACTTAATAATGTTGTAAAACCAACTGCTGTAACTATCCTTTTTTTCATTTTTAATTAGCTTTTAACAATGATGATACAAAATTATGATAGATGGAAAGCAGTAAATAGGTCAATCAAAAGAATAAAATGGTAAATATCAAACCTTTATACTTTATTATACTCTTTTTTAAAACTATTTGGGGTAAATCCCGCACGTTTCTTAAAGTATTTTACAAAATTAGTGGGTTCTTCAAACCCCATTAAATAAGCCAACTCTGTACTTTTAATGGTAGAATTAATGAGATTTCTCTTGGCTTCTAAAATTACAAACTCATCAATATACTGCTTGGCCGTCTTAGCAATCACTTCTTTAACAACAATATTCAAGTGCTTATACGTTACCCCTAGCTCTTGTGCATAAAAAGCTGCGTTTTTATTCCTTCTAAAAGTCTTTTTTAACTTTTCCTGAAACTTTAAAAAAAGCCGTAATTTTTCAGAATCTTTAATATCGTCTGTTTCATTTTTTTTAATTTCCTCAACCTTAGAAAAAATGATATTAAATAAAGAATCAACGATGTATTTTTTATTAAAACTTTCAGTAGGTTTATAAAACTCTTCAAAAATCAATTTCACATAGGCTGGTAAATTGGCTATTTGAGCTACGTGAACTTTTGGAGAAAAAAGTAGCGGAGTTAATAAACGAATAGCGGTATCTTTTGGAATTTTTGCTATTTGTTCTTTTAAATAATCTTCAGTAAAAAGTATCAAATAACCTTGCAAACCCTCATTAAATTTAAATGCATTTACCTGTCCTTTTGATACGTAAACTACGGTATTCTTTTGCACTTTGTGCCATACAAAATCTACCAATTGCTCTGATGTTCCTTCAGTATAAAAAACTAATTGATAAAACTCTAATTGATGTGCTTTTTCAGGAGAATGCGTAAAGCTCTCTTTCTCTTCTTTAATTTTTTCTAACCTGATTATTTCAATACCTAAAATTTCTGGTGATTTGGATTTAAATAATATATTAGGAATTTCTCTTTTCATACCTAAAACACATAAACGATATACTTCTTAAAAATAAGAATTCTTATACAAAAAATCCCGCACAAAAGTGCAGGATTTATATACTTATAAGTCGAAATTTTCGACTACATTTCTAAGGCTTTCTTAGGATTGTTATCCATTAATAATTCTACTGGGTTTTCTAAAGCTTCTTTTACAGCTACTAAGAAACCAACAGACTCTTTACCATCGATAATTCTATGGTCATAAGATAATGCTACATACATAATAGGCTGAATTACTACCTCGCCATTTACTGCCATTGGACGATTTACAATGTTGTGCATCCCTAAAATTCCACTTTGTGGAGGGTTGATAATTGGTGTAGATAACATAGAACCAAATACACCACCGTTAGTGATTGTAAATGTACCTCCTGTCATTTCATCCACTGTAATTTGCCCATCACGAGCACGTAATGCTAAACGTTTTACTTCACTTTCAACACCTCTAAATGTTAAGTTTTCAGCATTTCTAATTACTGGTACCATTAATCCTTTAGGACCCGATACTGCAATAGAAATATCTTGGAAATCGTGACTTACTTTATAATCTCCATCAATCATAGAGTTTACATCTGGATACATTTCTAAAGCTCTTACTACAGCTAACGTAAAGAATGACATGAACCCTAAACCTACCCCGTGTTTTGCTTTAAACTCTTCTTTATACTCGTTACGTAAGTCGAAAATAGGCTGCATGTTTACTTCGTTAAACGTTGTTAACATTGCTGTTTCATTCTTTACAGAAACTAAACGTTGTGCCACTTTACGACGTAACATAGATAATTTTTTACGCTCTGTACCACGAGATCCCATCCCTGGAGTTCCCATTGAAGGCACTGCTTTTACAGCATCTTCCTTTGTTACACGACCGTCTTTACCTGTTCCTTTAACATCAGCTGCACTCATTCCTTTTTCAGCTAATACTTTTTTAGCTGCTGGAGACGCTGTACCTGTTGCATATGTTTCTTTTGCTGGCTCAGCTTTAGGTGCTTCTTTTTTCTCTTCAGCTTTTGGTGCTGCTGCTTTTGGTGCTTCAGCTCCTGCTGGTTTTGCAGCATCCATATCAATATGACAAACTACTGCTCCTACCGCTACTGCATCACCCTCTTCAGCTTTTAAAGTGATTATTCCGCTTTCTTCCGCAGGTAATTCTAACGTTGCTTTGTCAGAATCTACTTCGGCAATTGGTTGATCTTTCTCAACGTAATCACCATCTTCAACTAACCAAGTTGCGATTTCTACTTCTGTAATTGATTCCCCCGGAGAAGGAACTTTCATTTCTAAAACCATCAGTTCTAAATTTTATATATCTGAATTATTTTATTTCTTTTATTTGGGCGTTTCCCTATCGGGTCGGGCTTTTTGCGCTACACGGTAGCTTGCTTCAATCCCTAACGCATTTATTTTTTAATCAAAAACCTTATCTATAATAGCTTGATGACGTCTTTTAAAACGTGCACTTGAACCTGCTGCTGGTGCCGAACGATACTCTTCCGAAGCACATTCTAACCTAGCTAATTCAAAACGTTCTAACATATACCCCCAAGCTCCCATATTTTTAGGTTCTTCTTGTGCCCAAACATAACGTTCTACATTTGGATACTTGTCCATTACTTCTTTGATTTTATCATTATGTAATGGGAACAATTGCTCTATACGAACTAAAGCTACGTCTTCTCTTCCTAATTTTTCACGCTCAGCTAATAAGTCATAATAGAATTTACCTGTACAGAACACCATTTTCTTAGCCTTTGACGTATCAATCGTATCGTCAATTACTTCTTGGAAAGTTCCATTGGCTAAATCTTCAATAGGATTTACAGCTTTTGGTAAACGCAATAAACTTTTGGGTGTAAACACAATTAACGGCTTTCTAAAATCACGCTTCATCTGACGACGCAAAATGTGATACATATTTGCTGGTGTCGAACAGTTTGCTATTGTCCAGTTATCAGTTGATGATGATTGTAAGAAACGTTCAATTCTACCTGACGAGTGTTCTGGTCCTTGACCTTCATACCCATGAGGTAATAACATTACCAATCCGTTTTGTAACTTCCATTTATCTTCTGCCGAAGAAATATACTGATCGAACATAATTTGTGCTCCGTTGGCAAAATCACCAAACTGAGCTTCCCAAATAGTTAAAGTGTTTGGAGCTGCCATGGCATATCCATAGTCAAAACCTAACACCCCGTATTCTGATAAGTGCGAATTATAAATAGTCATTTCTCCTTTATTCTTAGGGTTCGTGTTTAATAAATTAACACGCTCTAAGGTTTCTTCATCACGCATAATTGCATGACGGTGAGAAAATGTTCCTCTTTCTACGTCCTCTCCTGAAATACGTACATCATATCCTTCCTCTAATAAGGTACCATATGCTAAGTTCTCAGCCGTACCCCAGTCTAATAAATTATCTTCAAAAACCATTTTTTCACGACCTTTTAAGATACGTTCTGCCTTACGAACAAATTTATGTCCTTCTGGCGTTTTTGAAATAACTCTTGCAATTCCTTTTAAGTCTTCTACCGAATAAGTAGTATCTACAGGTTGTAACATTTCTTGCAATTGCTTGCGTACAAACCCTTCCCACACATCAGGCATGAACTCTTGAATTTTAGACGTTTCTTTCTTTTTAGACTCTGTAAATTCAGCTTCTAAATGCGCCTTAAATTCATCTGTGATTTTTTGTAAGTAGTCTGCTGTTATGCTTCCTTCTTCAATTAATTTATTAGCATAAATTTCTCTTGCATTTTTATGCTTAGAAATTGCTTTATATAGTTTTGGTTGGGTAAAACGAGGCTCATCTCCTTCATTATGACCGTACTTACGATATCCTAATAAATCAATAAAAATATCTTTGTTGAATTTCATACGATATTCAACTGCCATTTCCATTGCGTGACATACTGCTTCTGCATCGTCTGCATTTACATGTAGTACTGGAGATAACGTTACTTTTGCCACATCAGTACAATACGTACTCGAACGTGCATCTAAGTAATTGGTTGTAAACCCTACTTGGTTATTTACCACAACGTGGATAGTACCTCCTGTTTTGTATCCATTTAATTGTGCCATTTGCACAACTTCATATACAATTCCTTGTGCTGCCACTGCGGCATCACCATGGACTAAAATTGGAAGTACTTTATTTTCGTTTCCTTTGTAGTCTTTCTCTATTTTAGCTCTAACAATTCCTTCTGCAACTGCATCAACGGTTTCTAAGTGAGATGGATTGGGAACTAAATTCATCTTCATCTTTTGCCCACCTTGATACGCTTTGCTTAACGTTAAACCTAAGTGATATTTTACATCTCCATCTATATCCTGATCTTCAAAATCTTTCCCTTCAAACTCACTAAACAAATCGCGAATTGGCTTTTTGAAAATATTCACTAAGGTATTTAAACGACCGCGGTGCGCCATTCCTAGTACACATTCTTCCACTCCATATACTTCAGCTGCATCTCTAAGCGCTACACTTACCCCTGGAATTAAGGTTTCCCCTCCTTCAACAGAGAATCGCTTCTGACCTACATACTTCGTTTGTAAAAAGCTTTCGAAAGTTGACGCCTGATTCAGTTTCGCAAGAATATACTTCTTAGACTCTACATTGTAACTAGGGTGGTTTGCATTTTTATTCAACCGCTCGTTCCACCATTTTAACTCTTCAGGATTTCGTACATACATATACTCCACTCCGATACTTTCGCAGAAAACAGACTTTAAGTAGTTTATAATTTCTGCTAAACTTTTAGGTCCTATTCCTAAAATTTCTCCTGCATTAAAAACAGTGGATAAATCTGATTGATTTAGTCCAAAATTTTCAATATCTAATGTTGGGGTATACGTTCTTCTATTTCGTACTGGGTTTGTTTTGGTAAACAAATGACCACGGGTACGGTAACCATTGATTAAATCGATTACTAAAAACTCTTTACGTACTTCTTCAGGGACTTCTACCGAGACTTCTTCATCTGTTAATGAATACTTCTCGTTAGCCAAATCATATCCTTGAAAAAAACTTCTCCAACTTGGTTCTATCGCATCAGGATTTTTTTGATATTGTTCATACAAATCACCTATAAAACCTGCATGTGCTGCGTTTAAGAACGAAAACTTGTCCATATATTTTGTTATACTTTTCTATCAATAAGAATAATGGTGACAAAAGTACAACTTTTACGAAAAATACCATTCCTTTTTAGTCTAATTTTAAACTCTTTAACGAGTATCGTCTTTTTGTTAAATTTCAGTTAAAAGCCTATTTTATTCAAAAAATAAAATACTGAAATTCAGAAACAAAAAAAAATACACTTACTTTTTATTAAAAATAATTTGCAGATATAAAAAAACCCCTTAAATTTGCACTCGCATTTTAAGACAAGCATGTTTTAAATTCCTCCTTAGCTCAGTTGGTTAGAGCATCTGACTGTTAATCAGAGGGTCCTTGGTTCGAGCCCAAGAGGGGGAGCAAAGGCAAGGTAGAAGCCGATAATTTCTACAACACATATATATTGTTCTATACGAACATTCCTCCTTAGCTCAGTTGGTTAGAGCATCTGACTGTTAATCAGAGGGTCCTTGGTTCGAGCCCAAGAGGGGGAGCAGAAATAAAAAAGCCAATCTATAAATAGATTGGCTTTTTATTTTAACTAAACTTAAACTTCACGCAGCTGCCTTGTCTACTTAAAAAATAAATTTGACCGCTGTGTTCTTACATATTTAAAAATTAAAGAAACAATAGTTTTTAATATTATTGAGCACTCCAACCTCCATCTAAAGCAAATGAAGTTCCTGTGATAGTTGAAGAACTCTCTTTCGCTAACAACAAAGCCATATCTGTAATTGTTTCCAACGGAACAAATTCTTTTACCGCCTGTTTTTTTAGCATTACTTTTTCTACAACTTCTTCTTCCGACATATTATGCGCTTTAGCTTGATCGTTTATTTGACCTGCTACCAAGGGTGTTTTTACATACCCTGGACAAATTGCATTGCAGGTTATGTTATAAGGCGCACCTTCTAATGCCAAGACCTTAGTCATACCTATTACACCATGTTTTGAAGCCACATAGGCTGTTTTAAATTCTGACGCTCTTAAACCGTGAACTGACGAAACATTGATGATCCTACCAAATTTCTGAGTTTTCATAAAATTCCATGCTTTTTTGGAAGCATAGAAAGCTGCATTCATATTAATAGCAATAATATTTTCATATTTATTATTCGGAAAGTCTTCAATTGAAGCAACGTACTGTATTCCTGCATTGTTAACTAGTACATGCAATGCTCCAAACACTTTTATTGTTTGCTCAATCAATCCCTCAACCTCATCAGCAATCAGTAAATTTGCATTTGAAAAAGAAACTTTTACACTATACTTCTTCCCAATTTCCTTAGCTATTATAGCGCCATCAGTTTCCAAACCATGAAACATAATATGATAGCCCATCTTAGCAAAACCTTCTGCAATACCTAAACCGATACCACTGGTACTCCCAGTTATTAACGCTACTTTATTCATGATTTAAAAATTTTTCAAGTACTTTATTAAATACTTCTGGCTGATCTATAACTGCTCCATGTCTGGAGTTTTCAATTACCGATACTACTGCATTCGGCATTCTTTTTACATATTCTTCTTTAAAAGACACTGGCGTATAATCCATATCAGATGCCACAACCAAGGTTCTTGTTTTAATTTCTTGTAACTTCTCACCTAAACCCCAATCCATCAAGGTGACAAATGAATTATAATACGCTTCATAATTATTTTTTTTACATCTAGCCTCAAATTCACTTCTCATTTCAATCTGAGTATCTTCAGGAAACATATTATAAGCGATTTCTTTTGCCAAAGGTATCAACCCTTTCGTTTTTAAAAATGCGGTTCTTGAACTCAACAGATCTTCCCCTATTTTTCCCATGTTATTAAAATCTGGACCACTATTTACAATCACCAAATTGTTTATGATTTCTGGATAGTCAGAAGTTAATTGAAAGGCTACTGCTCCTCCCATAGAAAAACCTATAACTGTGGCTTTTTCTATTGTTAAAACACCTAACAGTTGCTTAACATCTTCCGTCATAAATTCAACTCCGTAGTTATCTTTAGAGGGAACAGAAGTTTTTCCATGCCCTCTAAGATCTACTACCACAACACGGTATTTTTCTGAAAAGAAAGGAATTTGCGCATCCCAATCTGCTTTAGTCGACCCTAATCCATGAAGAAACAGAAGGACTTCTCCCTTCCCGTACTCTTCATAATCAAGCTCTATATTGTTTACTGTTACTTTCGGCATACTTTATAAGCTTAACAGATTTGGTTTTTATTTTTTCTTAAATGCGTTAAAGTTGTATTTAAGCTCGAATGAGACTAGTCTTCTTACTTCTGGAGAGGCCACAAACTCTCTGATGCTAGCATTGAAAAGGTTCGTTACATTTACCCCAACAGACACATTGTTGTTCAAGTTATACCCTAGGTTAGCATCGACAGTAAATCCACCTAAAGGACCATAATTCCATGTTCTACCTACCCGTGCATTTTCAACAATTTCATTGATTCCATCTCCATCTAAATCTTGTGTTTTAGCAGCAACATTGATTCCTGAAAAGAAGTCGTAATCTTCTACCCAACGTCCGAAAAGGGCTCCATAAAACTTTTCCCCTCCATAGTGCAACCCTAAACTCAATTTATTTTCTGGTGTATTGATAGGCAATTCACTTTCCAACACAACTCCGTCTAAATTACCATCGTTACTCATGTCGTTTTTATCTAAACTACGTCCGAAATACGAATAGTTTAATGATGTTCGAATTGCATCTGTAAAATAGTAGTTCAATCCAAGATCAAATCCGTAGGTATCTACATTTCCAAAATTGCTATAGGTTAATAAAAGTGGAGATGCGCTAGCTCCTGCCGAAACCTCATCAATAGGTTGATTTCCCATATGAGTTACATAATTACCATTAGCTGCATCAACTATGTTACGCAAAGGACTTATGAAGTTTTCCGACATATTATAATAGGCACTTGCATCGATATAAAACTTATTGGTAAGCTTCCCTTTATAACCAAATTCAAAAGAGTTGATGGTTTCTACCTCTAACTTATCAATCTTAGTTCCATCCGTTAACGTAAACCCTTCTCCGTTCCCTAACACTAATCCTCCAAATAAATTTCCTTGTAGGTTTAATATTGATGGTACTGCCATACCTCTACCATACGTTAATCTAAACGTACCTTCACCCATGGTTTTGGTAATTGCCGCTTTTGGCAAGAAGTTAGTACCGTATAAATCGTGATTATCTGCTCTAATCCCCGCTAAAAAGTTCCATCCCGATTCTAATTTATATTCAAACTGACCATACACTCCTTTTTGAGCAATATCAATTGATCCCTCTTGATCCAACAAATAAGTACCTTTAGAATCTGCCATATCTAATTGGTATTGCGCTCCTGCTGTTACATAAAACTCCCCCCAATTATTGTTGTACTGCGCCTCTGCATTGAATCTTTCAGATGCATCTTTAAAAAGTGCTCCTCTTGGAACTGCTATACCATAAGCAGGAATCCACTGTTCATATAATGCACGACTCCAAGCCTCTTCTTCTGAAAAACCATTTTCAATAAATGATACATAATTTTGTGTACGCTGATTAATTGCATAGGTCTCATCTGTTTTACTCCATGTATAATACGCATTTGCAAAAAAGTTCTTAGATACATATTTTAATTGAGCGATATCTAAAGTCCAATCTTTAATTTGGTTACGACCAGCATTGGTAACCGCTAAATTGGTATTATTACTATGCCCGTAATATGCTGTAATTTCTGAACTACTAGTAGGCTTGTAATATAATGAAGCTCCGTACTTCAGTGCATTAAAATTACGGTCTAAGTTTTTCTCTCTGTACGCTTTTGCTCCTACATATACGCTATCTACATACTCAAATTCTGTTCCTTGCGTACTTTCTAAGTGAATTTTGTATGCAAACTTATCGCTTAACACTTGCGCATGACGCAACCTCCCAGTGACTACATTTTGACTCCCTGCTCCGATTGCAATTGTCGTTCCTTCTGAAGTCCTTGGATTTTTAGTTATTGTACTTACCAAACCGTTATGAGCATTTGGTCCATACAGTGTTCCATTAGGGCCTAATAATATTTCTACTCGTTCAACATCGTCTTTCGTAACTGTTGAAAACGACCCATAAGGCAACCCTGTAGCGATTAACATAGAAACTCTATCGTCGGTCATTTGTAAGTTTTTTGAATTGAATGCCGAATTAAATCCTCTAATATTAATACCCGTTCCTAATACTCCGCTACGTACAAAATCAACTCCTTTTTGTCTTGCGGCTAATTCACCTATGTTAAAACTTGGAAAATCTTGAATATCTTTAGCATTAATTACATTAACCGTTGCGGGCACTTCTGTAATTTTTTGCGGTTTTTTATTTGCTGTTAAAATAACCTCGTCTAAAACACTACTTGCTTCTTTTAAAGAAATGTTTAGTTGTGTGTTTTTTCCTTTTTGAACAGCTACTGTTTTAGTTATACTTTCAAATCCTACAAATGAGATAAGTACATTATAAGATCCTTCTTCAATATTTTCAATTGCAAATTTCCCTTCAAAATCGGTATCAATCCCCTTGTCTATACTTTTAATATACACTGTGGCTCCTGGCAAAGGCACTCCATTGGTATCTGTAACTATTCCTGTAACACCTCCTGTACCTTGAGCACTCATTGTTAAAGAACTAATTAAGACTAAAAAGAAAAATAGTTTTTTCATAATTTTAGATTGTTATTAAGTTTGTTTCTCTCGCAATCTATTGGGAAATAGAAAATAAACTATTTAAAAAACAAAAACTATAAAGTGTGACTTTGAATAACTTTTATTTTTTAACTATAAAAACCACACAAAAAATTCAGCTACAAAAGGGGAGTTACTGTATATGAGACTTTAATTGTAAAAAAGCTTCTGGAAGGTTGTCTGACAGCTTATTTATTACTTTAAACATGAGTTGCTTCTGGTTTATTGTAGGTTGGATATTTCCTAAAGGCTGTTTTATTTCTTCTAGTAAACGAGTCGAATTAATTTTCCCTTCCATATATCTTGACAGTGAAATACTCCAAGATATATTCGGAACATAATTGTTCTTTTTTTGGCGTTCTTTTTCTTTTTCTATCAAGTTAAATTTAGAAGCTAGTTTCAACACTTCATCATATTTTTCTTCTGTGACTAACACGTTAATATATGATGTAAAAAAATGATGCCAACGATGTTTCAACACTTCTTTTTTATGTTTTCTTAAAAAGGCTTTTGCTGTTGCTTCGGCTATTTTATGTTTATGAAGTTCTGAAAGCACCCGAACTTTATAGGAACAATACCCTATTTTTTGATGATAATTATGAATTTCTTTATAGAGCCCCTCATACTTTTCAAGTAAATAATATGCTTCTTCAGGTTTGTTATTTCGCAACAAAATAGCTACTAAATTATTCAAATACATTAAGGTATCATTGTTGTTCTGTCTAATAGAAAGGTGCCCATAGAACTCTGCCTCTTCAAACTCGTTTTGTTTTGAATGCAACAAAACTCGACTCGCATAATAGTTAGAAAGTAGACGCCTTGAATACATTTTTCCTTGACTGAAATACACATCTATTTGATTGAAAAGCAATTTTAACTTATCATTCTCATTATAATTTGTGTACATAAATGCCAACAATACAAATGCTTGATAGCGATTTTTACCATCGATTGATTCATCTTTAAACACATGTAGCAACCAATCTTCTAGATGTTTTGTTTCATTATTATTTAACGTATACTGATTGGTAATTTCTGTGGTTGCTTCATACAACTTTTCGTGTATTTCTTTTGCTGCTATATAATTAGCTTCATAGTCCTTAATAAAGTTAGCCACAATTTCGTGATCTTTATAACGCATCCGCACTAATAAATACGACTTGTACTCTTTGGCAAGAGTATAAAGACTCTGAAAATTATGCTTGATGGATTTGTAAGTGATGATATACTGAAGAAATTCTTTTTCCTCTTGTGAAGTGATGGCATCGGTTAAAATTTTCTTTTTTAACGACATTAACCAATCTATAGTAACATCAACATCTATATTGCTAAGTTTTTTTTGAGTCCAGTTTTTTACATATGAATACTTTCGTTTATCTATAAAAGTATCAAACTCTGTAAAACCATTTTTTGACAATGCATTTTTTATAATAAGATTGCTTATTACACATTTTTCTTCTCCTTTAAATGAATACACTGTTTGAAGATATTTTGCTTCATTTGGCAAAATAGTTTTACTAAACTCTCTGAATTTTTTAAGTTTTGTTTTCATTAATCACTTTCTACAAATTCTTGTATGAGCAAGTTAACTTTTTTAAACTTTTCAAATTGCGCAAAATGTCCACAGTTTTCTATATATTTTACAGTAGCATTTTTAATTTTATCTTTCGCTACATTTCCCACATCTTGAATCGTTAATGTAGGATGTAAATACCTGTTTGGAATTAACTTGTCTTTATTTCCCAAAACAACTAAAGTTTTTGGAGATATTTTTTCTAAATCGTCATACACGGGATCGTCTAACATTCCAAATACACTTTTTACAATCGCATTACAGTGTGCATCAAAATCGGATGCTTGTTTAATTCGAATACGATCTTCAATCATTTTTGAAACCTCTGTTGGTTGTTCAAAAAAGTTGAGTGCATAATTTTTTGCAATTTGGTCGTTTGAGGTGTTCTTTACTACTTCTGCTGTGTATACACTTTTAAGAACATTTCCTTGATCTTTTGTGAATCTTTCCAACCCTGCTGGGGCTATTAACACTAATTTTTGCACCACTTCTGGATGCTGTAATGCTAGCCTCATACTCGCTTGTCCTCCCATAGAATGCCCAACTAAAACCACATTTTTTAATCTTTTCTTTTTGATAAATTTAGATACAATATCAGCAAAAAACGTAGGCGTATAGGCTACTTCTGGTTTTGAAGATTTACCATGACCAGGCAAATCGACGGCAACACAAGTATAATTCTCTTTTAAAGCTTTTATATTTTTAGACCAAGCATCTGCATTACTACTTAAACCATGTAAAAAAAGTAAGGTCTTAGCTCCTTTTCCTTCTTTAATATATGCAATTTCTATAGTATCAATTTGTATACATCTCGTTTTAAATTCATAACCTGAAAGTAGTTCTTTCATTGCTTTTTTTGTGCTTTGTGCTAACGCAATGGTGTTTATTAATGTAAAAATCAACACCAAACTTACCTGTTTCATCTTTTATGTATTAATCGAATTAAAATAGCGTAACAAATCTTTTCTCGATACTTTGCCTACACTTGTTAAAGGTATTTCATCTAAAAAGAATATATATTTTGGATGCTTGTATGACACCAATGTTTCCTTTAATTCTACTCTTATAGCTTCAATCGTAATTTCTTTATTTTCAAGTGTTATGAAAGCCACCCCTATTTCTCCCCATTTTTCATCTTTCATGCTTAACACTACCGCTTTTTTAATTCCTGTTAGTGTTTCTAAATGTGCCTCTATTTCTTGCGGATAAATATTTTCTCCTCCAGAGATATACATCTCATTTTTTCTCCCTTTCATATACAAATAACCATCTTTATCCATATACACAAAATCACCTGTAAACAACCACCCTTTCTTAATAGCATTATTGGTTTTTACAGAGTTATTCCAATACCCAGGAGTTACAATATTGCCCCTTATACATAGTTCACCTACTTCATTGAACTTTACCTCCTCTCCTTCTTTATTTACTATTTTGGTTTCTAAATAAAAATTAGGTTTGCCTATTGAGTTAGGTTTTAACGCTGCCATTTTATGATGAAGTGATGTTATACTAGGGCCTGCTTCTGTTAAACCATATCCTGGACGTATGTATATGTTTTTTTCTTTCTTCCAATACGACACCAATTCAGGTGGGACTTTTTCTCCACCAGAAATAATGTAACGCAGTTCTTGAAGACCGATCTTTTTAAAAACAGGTGTTTTTTGCATCATTAACAACATTGTTGGAAGCGCCATAAACAACGTTGTTTCATTTAACTCTAGCAAGCACAACACCTTTTCCGCATCAAACTTTTCTAGCATCCCAATATGGGCTCCTTTGTGCAATAATGGAGTAACAAAAACATTCCATCCTGATGTATGATAAGGCGGTAAAGTATTTAATGTAGAATCTCTAAATGTTATCCCTAATTGCATAGAGGTATTTAAACTGTTCCAAAACAACATTTTGTTTGTGTACAACACTCCTTTAGGATTTCCTGTAGTACCTGAGGTATAGAAAATAAACAATGGATTTTCTTCCTTAATAGTATAGTCTCTCCTTACAACTTCAACCGTTTTATTTTTATAGAAATATTTTACATCATTCATTAACAGCACAGAAGAACTCACCAATTCCAACCCTTCAAATTTCTCTATAAAACCCTCACTATAAACAACTAATTTGGGTGTACAATCGTCTATTAGTTTTTGTAATTCATTTACAGAAAAGCGGTAATTTAAAGGCACCAAAATACCCCCCATTCTTTGACAAGCTACAAAAAGAACGATATACTCTAAACCGTGTTCTGCTAAAACAGCAACTCTATCTCCTTCTTCTACCCCTATCTTAATGAACTTAGCTACCAATCTATCCGCATAGGTATCTAAATCCTTATACGTATAGTTTTCATGAGTATCATAAGAAGTAAGCGCTACTTTATTGGGCGTATAATCTGCCCACTTAGCTATCCAGTTTAACGTGCTCATTTGTTTTTTTAGCGTCTAATTTATAAAATATATATCCCACTACAAGTGATGCAACTATACCAAAAGCCGCAGAAACTCCCGGGTTATTCACAGGCTCCTGCATATAAGGCGTAAGCCTACCGTAATAAATACCAAAATGCACTACTATAGCAGTAATGCTTGCTAAGAAAACTGACCTTACAGATACATTTCTTAAAAAAGTTCCAAATAAAACTGGCACAAATGCAGCTGCAAAGTAAGCATATACTCCATTTTGCGCGAAGATTGCCACACTTACATCTGGATTTTTAATTTGTTCCCAGCTCAACAAAAAGCTCACAATTGCTAAAATGACAATCACTATTTTATTTATTGCTATGGTATTTTCGCCAATCTTATCTTTAAAAACAGGTTCCAATATATCGGAAGTAATTGTGATTGACAATGACTGTATTAAACTTTCCAACGTAGAAAGTCCTGCTGAAATAAGTCCCACAACTATAATTAAACCTACCCCAACAGAAAACTTAGCTACTACATACGTTGGTATGATTTCATCCATTTTTAGTGCTCTTCCATCAACTGTTAAATCTGGAAAACTAATTCGCGCATACAACCCTACAATAACAACCAAAAAGAACACAACCATAAAAACGATTCCACTAAATAAGTAGTTATTTATTTTTTTGGCATCTTTTAACAGCAGTGATTTGGTAATAATATGTGGTTGACAAACAATAGCCACTCCGATAATTATCTGGGTGACAATGATTTCAAAATAATCTCTAAATAAAAAGCTTGACGGATTTGTAGGCTTCGTTAAATTAGGATCAATACTTGATAATTTATCCATAAAACCACCAAATCCTCCTTTAAAAAACTCAAAACCAGACCCCAATAAAATCAATGCAACTACAAACATTATGATAGCTTGAATAGTATTGGTATATACCATCGAGTTTGCCCCACCAAACATCATATATCCAAAAACAAATGCAACGATTCCCATCAATACATAAAAAGGATTTACATTTAATGCTTTAGAAACAACCTGTGTGAGCCCTACATTAATTAACACAATAAATGTAATGAGTAACAACGCGATGATTCCGAAGAAAAAAGCATAGTTTTTACTTTCGTAACGCTTACCTATCCACTGTGCCATTGTAGTAGCCTTTACAGCACTACCATGTTTAGCAAACCCTTTTGTAAAAACAACTAAAGAAATAAACGCAGCAATTGGTAAAACCACAGCAAAAGAAATTACCCCCGAAATACCATAAAGTGAAATAAACCCTGGATTAATAATAAAAGTTGCAGCACTTGTCATAGATGCAGCTAATGATAAGCCCACCACCCAAGCAGGAAATCCTATATTTCCAACAGCGTAATCTTTTATAGTTGTATTCTTTCGTGCACCACGCACTACGAAATATAAAATCACAGCAGCATATACTGCTAACAAAACATACATGTAAGTTACTAACTTTTCTGATGCTATCATAAATTATAAGATCTGTTAAAAAACAAATAAAAAAACTTTAGGACATTAAAGTTGATAAATTTAACCTTATTTAAGTGAGACTTTATTAAAAAAATAGATCATTTATATTATTTTCTTTTAAAAATAAGAATAATTAAAAGTGAGACTTTGTTAAATTAATGCGTTTACACTTATGTTAAGATTTCTAACCAAAGAATCACAATATTAAAAGCACTTCTTTATTTTTACGTTATGAAATTTCCTAAAAAACTATACCAAAAAATCATACAACGAGAGGCACAGAATTCTTTGAGGAAGCTTGGCAAAAAAAAATCACCTATTGATTTTTCTTCCAATGATTATTTAGGGTTTGCAAAATCTGAAATTTTATTTGATAAGACACATCAGTTCTTAGTCGATAATAATAGTAAGATTAATGGAGCTACAGGGTCTCGGTTACTTTCTGGAAATCACAAACTATATACAGTAGTTGAAAAACAGTTAGCTAAACTTCATAATTCAGAAACTTCTTTGATTTTTAATTCTGGTTATGATGCTAATATTGGTTTTTTTGCTTCGGTACCTCAACGTGGTGATATTGTTTTATATGATGAACTCATTCATGCATCCATAAGAGATGGAATTCAATTATCCAATGCAAAATCTTTTAAGTTCAAACATAATGACACAAAAGATTTAGAAGAAAAAATACTTCGGTTTACTCAGAATAACGATTCAGAAATTTATGTGATTACTGAATCTGTTTTTTCTATGGACGGAGATTCTCCCGACTTGATAGCAATGTCACAAATAATCCAAAAACATGCGAATGTACATTTTGTTATAGATGAAGCGCATGCTTTAGGTGTATTTGATTTTGGGTTGATTCAAAAACTACAATTAGAGAATAATATTTTTGCACGAATTATCACTTTCGGAAAAGGTTTAGGATGTCATGGAGCAGCTATTTTAGGAAGTGAACAATTACAACAATATCTTGTAAATTTTGCCCGTAGCTTTATTTATACTACTGGCTTGTCTCCTCATGCTTTAGCTACCATAAAGATTGCTTACGAAGAATTAGCTTTTAGTAACTCTCTAGAGAAACTACAAGAAAATATTCAGCATTTCATTTCTGAATCAAACAGATTACAGTTAAATTTTATTGAGAGTACTTCTGCGATTCATTGTTGTATTATCTCTGGCAACGAACATGTAAAAAGTATGGCTTTACAATTACAGCAACAGGGTTTTGAAGTGAAGCCTATTTTATCTCCTACCGTTCCTACAAACCAAGAACGTTTGCGTTTTTGTTTACACGCATATAATTCTAAAGAAGAAATTACAAATGTTTTAGAGAACCTTGCTACTTTTGTTTAAAAAATACAATGCGAGATAATTATACCATTTTAGCTGTGTTTGAATACTCTACTGAAGCACAAGTTGTAAAGGCTAAATTAGATTCAGAAGATATCAGAACCATGTTGATGGATGAAAAAACAATTGATTCTGACCCATTGATTAGTCAAGCCATTGGTGGAGTAAAATTACTGGTACACAACAATGATTTAGAAAAAGCTGCTACTATTTATAATGAAATAAGAGAATATACAAAGGATGAAAACGGAAATAACATTCATTGCCCAAAATGTAATTCCTCAAAAATACTAGTTGCCGATTTACAACGTAAAAATATCTTTTTTATGCTCTTTCCTTTTTTTGAAAGTAAAAAATTCATCTGCAACGATTGTAAAACAATTTTTAAATGAAAAAATATTTTATTACAGGAATCTCTACAGAAGTAGGAAAAACCGTTGCTGCTGCTATTGTCACAGAAGCTTTACAAGCAGATTATTGGAAACCTATTCAGTCAGGTGACTTAGAATATTCTGATACTCATAAGGTAAAAAAACTAATTTCTAACTCAACCACTGTTTTTCACCCAAACTCGTATGCACTACAAACACCAATGAGTCCGCATGCATCCGCAGAAATTGACGGAGTGACTATTGAAATTGACAGCATTAAAGAGCCTTCGACTAAAAATCACATAGTTATTGAAGGAGCTGGTGGATTACTGGTTCCTTTAAACGATAAAAACACCTTGTTAGACGTTATTCAACCTGATTATAAAGTTATTGTAGTTTCTCGTCATTATTTGGGAAGCATCAATCACACCTTATTAACAGTTAACTTATTAAAAGAAAAAGGGTTTGAAGTTTCGTTAATTTTTTCAGGAAACGAACATAAAACAACAGAGGACATTATTAAAAAAATGACAGGTGCGTCTGTAATTGGACGTATTGAAGAAGAGCCTTATTTCGATAAAAATGTAATTAAGGAGTACGCTGAATTATTTAAAAGCAATCTATAAATGAAAGCCATTACCGCAAAACATCTTTGGTCTTTTCCGTTACTTTTTGGTTTTTTCGGAGGGATTATAGGGCTGGTTTTGCGCTATGCTTTTACAGGAAGCATTGCTAATTTTCCGTTTAAGTTTGTCTTACACTCCCATTCTCACATTATGTTATTGGGTTTTGTTTTCAATGCTTTAATAACACTGCTTTTTACACGGTTTACGAATGGAATTGATAAAACTTCTTATCGATTATATCTTGCTTTACAAGTTTGTATTGCCATTTTGTTAGTAGGGTTTATTATACAAGGGTATGCATTGGTTACCATTATATTCTCTACCTTACACTTGTGGATTAGTTATTGGTTAGTGATTAGACTGTGGAAACGATTAGTTGGTGGAAAATCAGACCTAACATTAATAAAAGCAGGAATTATCTTTCATTTTATTTCTTCCATTGGCCCCTATGCACTAGGGCCATTAATGGCAATGAAAATGCAAGCTTCTCCTTGGTATCAACAAGCTATTTTTTTCTACTTACACTTTCAATATTTCGGCTCCTTTTTTCTTTGGATGCTTGCTATATTTTTCCAAAAAACAGCAGTTAGACTCTCAAAAAAACAAACCATCTTAATTATTAGTGCTCTTGTACTATTATATGCACACTCATTAAAGTATAGTTTTAATCTTCTTGCTATTCAAATTATTGGAGGTATTGGCTCTATAATCCTGATGCTATTTCTCTTAAAACTAAAAAAATCATTTTCAAAACAAAAACTCACATACCAATTATTTTTGGGGCTGCTACTATTTATCGGAATCATGAATTGCTTTGGCAGTATTCCTTGCTTTTCGAACTTAGTTATAACGAACAGGTTTATGCTCATTGCTTGGTTACATTTCCTATTTTTAGGAATGTACCTGCCTTTTATTTGGATAGAATTGGAGACAAAAATCCATCAAAGCATCTGGATAGTTTATACCTTTTTCTTACTTGCTTCAGAAGCCTTTTTAGTTTTTCCTGCATTTTTTGCTGAATTGTTTTCAACCTCAATTATGTGGCTATTGTTTATTGCCTATTTCGGAGTGGTTTTATGTATTTCTATTGTACATTTGACAGCTCTTTTTCAAAAGAACAAAACCTATGACCCTACAAGAACGCGATAAAAAACATTTGTGGCATCCACTAAAACAACATCAAACACATCCAAACAGTTTAGGAATTGTAAAAGCCAAAGGATGTCTCCTAACCGACGAACGCGGTAACGAATATATCGATGCTATTTCGTCTTGGTATACCTGTATGTTTGGGCATTGTAATGATTATATTACAAGTCGTGTATATAAACAAATGCAAACATTAGATCAAATAATGTTTAGCGATTTCACCCATGAACCTGCCATAAAATTATCGGAAGAATTGATGAATATTCTTCCTAAAAATCAAAATAGAATTTTCTTTAACGACAATGGTTCTACCGCAGTAGAAGCGGGTATTAAAATGGCTTTGCAATACTATTTTAACAAAGGAGAAAAGCGCACTACCTTTATTGCTTTTGAAGATGGTTTTCATGGTGATACGTTTGGCGCAATGTCTGTTTCTGGATTATCTGTGTATAATGGTCCTTTTGAAGATTTTTTAATGGATATTCAGCGTATTCCTGTCCCAAACGGTGAGAATAATGACTTTATAGCAGAACAACTAAAACAAATTATTTCAGAAAACCAAGTTGCTGGATTCATTTACGAACCTTTAGTTCAAGGTGCTGCTGGAATGAAAATTCACAAAGCTGAAGATCTAAACAACATCTTGGAGGTTTGCAAAAGCAATGATATTCTTACCATCGCTGATGAAGTAATGACCGGTTTCGGAAAAACTGGGAATCATTTTGCTTCTGATGAAATTGCTACCAAACCAGATATTATATGCTTAAGTAAAGCGTTGACCGCAGGATTGGTTCCGATGTCAATTACTTCATGTACTGAAGAAATTTACACGGCTTTTTTAGACAACGATATTGCCAAAGGTTTTTTCCATTGCCATACCTATTCTGCGAATCCGATAGCTTGTAGTGCTGCATTGGCAAGTATTGAGCTTTTGAAAACTCAAGAAATTCAGGACAATATTCAGTTTATTGAAAAGTCTAATAAAACTTTTGCTAAAAAAACAGAAAATCATCCAAAAGTAAACTCTACAAGATGTAAAGGGGTTATTTTAGCGATTGATTTAAACACCAATTCTGGTCGTTATGGATCGCTGCGTGACCAGCTTTTAACATCTTTTATGAATGAAGGAGTCTTCTTGCGCCCGCTAGGTAATACTATTTACATTCAACCTCCTTATGTAATTACAAAGGAACAGCTTGATAAAATTTATACAACTATAGAAAAGGTTCTAGATAGTCTCTAGAACTTTTTCCTTTTCTAATAAATTAATTTCTTCTTGAGTTTCTTTAATATGGACGTATAAATCTTCGTAAATCCATTCTCCATCTATCTTAATTCCTCTAACAATAAGAGTTCCTTCTCCTTTATCTCCTCTTATCGGAATAGAAAAATCTACATTTCCATCGTCATTGGTAAGAGAAATATTTCCTGATGGAATCCCATATTTTTCAATAGGCTGTCCCAAGTTTTCAATAACCAACTCGTTTTTAGATGCTTGTTCAATAGCATATTCAACAGGAGTAGAGCTTGTCATTATTTTCGATACTCCGAAAAATGCTGCTCCCACACCTAAAACAATTAATAAAATAAACCCTAAACAACCAGTTAATGGTATAAACCACAACCAGTTTCTTCCAAACCAACTTTTTTGATGTTGCTCACTCATAACTTCAATAATTTTATCCCAAGATAAATATTTTTATTTTCTTTAGAATACTTGATTTTACCTTTATTTTTGCTGAAATTTTATCGTGTTGAAAGAACTTATCTCCATAACATCATTTGCTTCTGTTTCTGCCTTGGGAAGTACTCCTGAAAAAATATGGAAGAACTACCTTAATAAACAGCATTTTTTAAGTTTTAAAGACTTTGAAGATTCCAAAGCATGGGTAGCACAATTACCAGATGAAGATAAACATGCTATTGAAAATGTTAGAAACTCTGACAATAAATACAAAAATTTAGATCCATCTGTTTTGTATACGCTGTTTGTTGCTAGAAAAGCAATGGAACAAACAAACTGGAAAGCTTCTGATAACTTCGGAATTAATATTGGTTCTTCTCGAGGAGCAACTTCTTTATTTGAAAAATACCACAAGGAGTTTTTGGCTACAGGTAAATCATCTACCTTAAGCTCTCCAACCACTACTTTAGGAAATATTTCTTCTTGGATTGCACATGATTTACAAAGTAACGGTCCTGAAATTTCTCATTCTATAACTTGCTCAACTGGACTGCATTCTTTATTAAACGGAGTGGCCTGGTTGCAATCGGGAATGTCAGAAAAATTTATGATTGGTGCCAGCGAAGCTTCACTAACTGATTTTACTATCGCGCAAATGCAAGCCTTAAAAGTATATTCTAAAGAAAATGATGAATATCCTTGTAAGGCTTTTGACCTAAACAAAACCAAAAACACCATGGTGTTAGGGGAAGCTGCTTCGGTATTTTGTTTAGAGAGTGGATGTAAAGAAAATGCCATCGCTTTTATTGAAGGGGTTGGATATGCAACGGAAGTATTAAAACACAATACCTCGGTGACTACCGATGCTGAATGTTTTCAAAAATCAATGAAAATGGCATTGGGCACTATTTCTCCAGATGAAATTGACGCTATTGTAATGCATGCACCTGGAACCATTAAAGGAGATCAATCAGAAATTAATGCGATTCAAAAAGTATTTTCTAACAACATACCATTTTTAACTACCAATAAATGGAAACTTGGTCATACGTTTGGCGCATCTGGCTTGTTAAGTTTAGAGTTAGCCGTATTAATGTTACAGCACCAACAACTCATTGATGTTCCTTTTGCTCAGCCTCAACAAGTACCTAAAAAGCTCACTAAAATATTAGTAAATGCTGTTGGTTTTGGAGGGAATGCGGTTTCTGTTTTAATTACATCAAAAAACACATAAAACTAATTGAAGAAGACAATTCTTCTTCCAGAGAAAAATAAGACTCATAAAATTCCGCTTTCGAAGCGGAATTTTTTATTTTTACCACCACAAACAACTCGAATTTATGACTGAAATTAGACACGATTGGACGAAAGAGGAAATTCTAGAGGTATACAATAAGCCATTAATGGAGCTTTTGTACGAGGCTTCAACTATGCATAGAAAATACCACGACCCAAACACCGTACAGGTAAGTACCTTAATTTCTATAAAAACTGGTGGATGTTCTGAAGACTGTGGATATTGTCCGCAGGCTGCACGTTATCACACCAATGTTGAAGGAAATGATTTAATGACTGTAAACCAAGTTAAGGCACAAGCTTTACGTGCCAAAGAAGGGGGATCGTCAAGAGTTTGTATGGGCGCAGCTTGGAGAAATGTAAAAGACGGACCTGAATTTGACCAAGTGTTAGAAATGGTACGTACTATTAATAAACTAGATATGGAAGTATGCTGTACCTTAGGTATGGTTACCGAAAACCAAGCAAAACGTTTAGCAGAAGCTGGTTTGTATGCTTATAATCATAATATTGATACTTCAGAAGATTATTATGACGATGTAATTTCTACACGTGCTTTTAAAGATAGAGTAGACACTATTGAAAACGTGCGTAAAACAAATGTAACTGTTTGTTCTGGAGGGATTATTGGTATGGGAGAATCATTAGAAGACAGGGCTGGAATGTTAGAAACCTTAACTCGCTTCTCTCCACACCCTGAGTCTGTACCAATCAATGCATTAGTAGCTGTAGAGGGTACTCCGTTAGAAGAGCAGCCACCTGTAAACATTTTTGAAATGGTTCGTATGGTAGCTACTGCTCGTATTGTATTACCAGACTCACAAGTACGTTTATCAGCAGGTAGAACGCAAATGAGTAGAGAAGGTCAAGCAATGTGTTTCTTTGCTGGAGCTAACTCTATTTTTGCAGGAGATAAGTTATTAACTACTCCAAATCCTGACATCAACGAGGATATGAAAATGTTTGAAGATTTAGGTTTAAACACTCAGAAACCTTTCTTTAAACATGAGCAAAGAGAGTCTGTTGAAGCTAAAGATTCTCAATACGAAGCCTTAGGTGAAAAACCAAAATGGACGAGGCCAGATCATAAGATTGAACGTAACGAACAAAAAAAGCAAGAGGCTAAAGAAGTAAGAGCCTAATTAAATAAAAATAACCGTTGAATTAATTCAACGGTTATTTTTTTATCATTTTAATAAATAGTTCCATTCCTTGTCTACCTTCTGATGAATTGTAACAAGATTCCATACTTCCTGTAAAATAGGGTGCGAAGTATCTTTCATATTCATTTTTTTTCCCTCCAAAAGGTGGATGGTCTTCATTTAGTACTGCATCAAACAGCAAACCAACTAGTTTTCCTTTATCAGTTAGTAATTCATGTGTTTTTTCAGCATACTTTGGTCTTAACTCTGGATTGATAGCGCAGAAAAAAGTTTGTTCTATGATTAATTCAAAAACATTTTCTAATTTAAAAAAATCAGCGTGAATTAAATTTTCCTTCGGGAAGCCAGGAACCCTATTTTGAATTCTTTTTAAAGGTTCTTTGGCAATATCAACTACAAAAACATTCTTAAATCCTTTATTAAATAAATACTCCGCTTCGTATGAGTTGCCTCCACCAGGTATTAAAATTCGAAGATTTTTATCTTCTAATTGATCAAAATACTCTTTTAACGGATTAGATATTTTTCCTAAATCCCATCCAGTTTTATTATGTAAGTACTTATTGTTCCAAAATGTTTCTGACAATTCTATCATTTCTTCTTACTTTCATTTTCACAAATTTAGAAATAATATCATGTTTTATGATAAAAGAGCTTAATATCAAAAAAAGCGATGTATAAAACACCGCTTTTTTTATTAAAAGTCAAACCCTATATAAAACTGCCAGACTCTATTTTTGGGTTTATCTTCATCATATATATCATTCAATCCTAAATGGTACCTTACTCCTAAACTTACTCCACTACTTGTTTTAAAACCTCCACCAAAATTCAATCCCCAATCAAAATTTCTAGGATCAAACTCTTTTGAGGTATCATACAGAATAAAGCCACTATCAAAAGTTTCTTTATGTGCTATTGAAAGTCCTATTTGGGGTCCTGCCTCTAAAAAAAAGTTATCAGAAGGATACAGTTTTACCATTAAAGGAAGATTTATATAATCTAACTCTTGCTTATAAGTACCACTTCCATCTATAATTTTATATCCTTGTTGTGAATACAGTAATTCCAATTGAAGTGATACATTATTTCCTATAAATGACTCTCCATAAAAACCTATATGGAAACCATGTAGCTGTTCTGTTTCAGAGTCTCCATTAAAACTCACTGCAGACAAGTTATATCCTCCTTTAATACCAGCTTTGGACTTTTTACTACTATCTTGTGCAACTATAGATGCACTAATCATTGTTATAAATACTATTACTAACTGAATTTTTTTCATTTTTTATCGATTTAATTTTACGATCTACTTTCCACCATTAGCTTGTAAATCTGCTATACATTGGCTATCTAATGTTGGAATTTGATTTGATGAGAATATGTTTCCTATACCTTGACTAGTCTCTGCTGCCCAATACATTAAACAGCTTTCTTCGTTACAATGTTTTGGGTGATCTGCATCTTCATGATCTGTCTGCAAAGGAGTTCCTAAATTTGTAAGCCCTAAAATATGTCCGAATTCATGGTGAATTACACTAGATTCTAATAAGCTTCTTTCTGGTTCAAATGTACCATTACTTAGTTCTCTAATAGTTTCTTCAAAGATTACAAATGACGTATTATAATATGCAGTACCTAAAACAAAAGAAGAATCGGAGTCTTTTGAAGATTTACCATTTACAAACAATGCCCAAACCGCTATAGTATTTTGTGTATTATAATAAGTTCTATACTGGTTCTCAATCGCTACAACATCGTTGATTGTATAGACTTCTTTTCCTGTAGCAGATATTGGTTTCGTATATAATTCTACTCCGTTTGATTTGAAAGTTCTTTCTTCAATAAAGTTTTTAAAATTATTCTTTGCTTCTTCTGTAGGCTCAAAACCTTCAATATAAGCTAGCTCAACAATCATTTTTTTATAACTATTGTCCGATAACAAATCATTTGCTGAGGCTCCTGTAGGCTTTCTGTTCTCTTTTACAGCCTCAACACTATCATTAATTATTGATTCACTTTCTGTTGAGCATGCCCAAAACAAAACACTGAACAGTAAAACTATAAAAAACTCTTTTCTCATTATTATTCCTTTACCTTACTTACGTAATTTTAGTATCATTGGTTTTTAAAACTTTAGGCTACTACTAGCGTAGCCATAAAGTTCCAAAATCAACTAACTTAAAAATATTTAATTTTTTATATCTTTTTAAATGTTAATGTTACTGAAGTATCTGTTGTACTTTGTAATGTTAGTAAAGTACTTGTATAAGTAGTTACAATCCATTCGTTATTTAAAGCACTTACAGCTGTTCCGGCTCCAAACTGAACCTCTAAAAGGACTCTTGTATCTGACTCTACATCATATTCTCCTTCAATGTTTTCTAAAGTTGTGTTTACAATATTTCTTACTATTAATTTTCCATCATTAGTAAACTCTATAGTATATGCAGCATATTCTTCAGCTTTTTCCACTCCTGCCTCAATAAAGCTTTCTACCTTAAATTTAGCTTTACTGATAATGGTTTCTAATTCGTCAGCTGCTGCTTCTGCTGCTTCCTCTTCCTCTTCATAAGAAGTACACTCTTCAACAGCATCTTCAAATTCAGAATCACTATTAATTTCCACAGAACTACCATTACTTAGAGTTACAATTATTGGATACTTCACAGAGAATAACTCGTTTGAATCTAAATTATCCACAAAATTGTACAACTGCTTCTCTGATTCAATTACAACAGTACCTGTTTGCTCTAAGTTAATACCATAGGTTAGCATTGATATTGGAAATTCTATTTTTGCACAAGAGATAGCATCTTCCATTTCATCTGATGCTTCATCACATTTTCTATTTAATTCTTCCAATTCTGTTTGTGAAGTAATAGTTACTTCTGTATAGTTATTTAACTTTACTGTTATTGGAAAATTAAAAACTACGGTATCATCATCATCATTAAACTCGTCCATTATTTCAAGAACTAAACTATAGTCTAGTTCATTTATAATAGTTACTTCTTTACCATTTACAGTTGCTGTCACTGGAAACAATAACTCAGCACATGAATTTCCATCTAAAAAATCATCTTCTGATCCATCGTTCATACCTGTTCTTTTATACTTCTTTGCCGTTTCAGAAGTTGGGGTATTTGCATTTGGATTTGTACCTACTTGTTCATTTTCTTCTGATTGACATGAGGTAAAAATTGTCAAAGCAGCTAATGCAAGTATGGTTATTAATTTTATCGTTTTCATCTTAATAAATTTTAATTTTTTAAACATTTGTTTTTTGAGCTCTTTCTGTCCTTTAGAAAACTATAAATCGTTTTACCCTACCTTTGTTTTCGATTTTTTTTCTATTTTAACTCTATAAAAGCATTCATATGACTAAAAAATCACTGTGTAACGAGGAAGACTTTAACGCGTTTTACAAAGCTAATATTCAATTCGTTACCAACTTCTCATCTTATAAATCTAACGATAAAGATACTGCCCTAGATTTAATACAAGAAGCTTTTTTAAAAATGTGGGAAAAATGTTCAGAAATATCATATGAAAAAGCAAAATCGTACTTATTCACCAGTGTAAACAACCTTTTTTTAAACAAATTAAAGCATGAAAAAGTTGTTTTAAACTATGCTAAAAACGCTCCTTATTTGGATATAAATAATCAAAATCCAGAATATTTATTAGAAGAAGAAGAATTTAAAAACAAATTAAAAAATGCTGTCGAAAATTTAACAGAGGCTGAACGAGAGGTTTTTTTAATGAATAGAATAGACGGTAAAAAATATCGAGAAATTGCTGAGTTACTAAATATCTCGCAAAAAGCCGTTGAAAAAAGGATGTCTTCAGCATTAAAAAAATTGAGATCAAAAATAGAATTATTGTAAGGGTAGGGAAATTTACTTCTTTATTGTCTAAAAGTTAGTTAAGCACAAAATGAAAGATGAACAATACATATTAAAATGGTTAAACGGAGAAATCTCCGATGAAGAACTGTCTCTATTAAAGCAAGATAAAAACTTTAAAAATCTTGAGAAAATAGCACATTATTCTTCTCACATAGAAACTCCTAAAGTGGATATTGAAAAGGCTCTTAAAGAGTTTGAACTAAAAAAAGCTACTTCTAAAAAAAGCAAGGTTATCCCATTAAGTTATAAGAACTTTTATAAATATGCTGCAGCTATTATTGTTTTACTAGTTTCTTCTTATTTCTTACTTTTCAATAATTCAGTAAACTTTAGTACGCAATATGCAGAAACAAAAACCTTTAACTTACCAGACGAATCTGAAGTGATTTTAAATGCAAATTCTACTGTATCTTTCAACAAAAAGGGTTGGAAAAACAGTAGAAACATACAACTTAAAGGAGAAGCTTTTTTTAAAGTCAAAAAAGGAAAATCTTTTACCGTAAATACTTCTGTTGGAAAGGTTACTGTTTTAGGAACCCAATTTAACGTTAAAGAAAGAAAGAATTATTTTGAAGTAAAAACCTACGAAGGTTTAGTTAGTGTAAACTACAACAACTCACTAATTAAATTAGCTAAGGGAAAAATATTTAAGGTTATAAATGGTAAAATTGACACTTTAAATACTTTTAATATTAATCATAAATCTTGGTTACAAGATGAGTCTAATTTTAAAAGTACTCCTTTCCAATTTGTGCTAGACGATTTACAAAACCAATATGGTTATGTTATAAAAACTAAAGATGTTAATTTAGAGCAGCTTTATACTGGTGGTTTTACTCATAAAGACATAAATATAGCGCTGCAAGCAGTTACAATTCCTTTGCAGTTATCGTATAAAATAGAAGGAAAAAACATTACTATTTACAAGAATGGTCAATAAAAAAACTACCTTTTTATTTCTTTTCCTATTTACCTTTGCTATCAAAGCACAGGATGTTATTAGCAAAACTTTACTGAAAGATGTCTTAATTGAAATTGAAAAAAAGCATCAGGTAACTTTTACGTATTCCGATAAGGATTTAGAAAATGTATACATTGCCAAACCTGATAATAGTTTATCATTATCTGAAACCATAAACTACTTAGAATCTGTTACCATCTTTAATTTTAAAATTTTAGATAATCGGTTTATTACTGTATCATACTTGGAAAAGAAAATTCCTATTTGTGGAACGGTAGTAGACAGTAACACACTTGAACCATTGGCTTTAGCTACTATCTTAGTTAATAATACTAGTAATGGAACTACATCTAATACTAACGGTGAATTCAATATCAACTCAGTTCCTGCAAATGCAAACATTATTATTTCTTACGTTGGATACAAACCTATTATACTACCAGCCAAAGATTTATTCTCTCAAAACTTGTGTAAAGAAATACACTTAGAAAGTTTGTCAGAAGAATTATCAGAAGTAATTATTCCTAACTTTTTAACTACTGGTCTTCAAAAAAACATTGATGGAAGTACCGTTTTAAAAACTAAAAAATTCGGAATTCTTCCAGGTTTAATAGAGCCTGACATTTTAAAAACAATTAAAGTACTTCCTGGTGTAGAAAGTGTGAATGAAAGTGTATCGAACATTAATGTGCGAGGTGGAACAAACGATCAAAATTTAATGCTTTGGGATGGAATTAAGATGTACCATACGAGTCATTTTTTTGGTTTAATTTCTGCATATAACCCATATTTAACAGAAAAAGCTACAGTTACCAAAAATGGCACTAGTACAAAGTTTAGCGATGGTGTTTCCAGTACTGTCAACATGCAAACCAACAACAAAATTACTCACACATTCTCTGGAGGAGCTGGTTTTAATTTGTTAAGTGCAGACGCTTTTTTACAGGCACCTATAACTAAAAAACTCGAAATTCATGCCTCAGCAAGAAGATCTTATACCGATTTTTTTAATACCCCAACCTATGACAAGTATTTTAGTAGAAGCTTTCAAGAAAACTCTATAGCTTCCAACAAAGAAAATGAAGCCTCAACTGATTTCTATTTCTATGATTACTCTTTTAAAGTGTTATACGACATCAATAAAAATCATTCATTAAGAGCTAATTTAATAAGTATAAAAAATAACTTAGAATACACAGAAGAATATACAAACAATGACTCAACAGTAGAAGAAAACAGTAATTTAAAACAAGAGAATCTTGGGGCTAATATTAGTTGGAATGCCAATTGGTCGCCCAAATTTTCTACAGAATTCTCTACTTTTATTTCTGATTATAAAATAAATTCATCAGACTTTAATAGAGAGACTGATCAATTTCAAACTCAATTCAACAATGTTTTAGAATCTGAGATTAGGCTTATTACTAATCATCATTTTTCAGCTGTTTTTCAACTTACAAACGGTGCTGTTTTTAATGAAATAGGTATTGCCAACAAAACAACTGTTAATGCTCCTACATTTTCTAAATCTGTAAAAGAAGTTTTACTTAAATCTGCTCTTTTTTCTGAGGTAGTTTATCGTAAAAATAACACTTATGCTAGAGTAGGTTTTCGTGCTAATTATTTTCACGATTTTAATAAACTTATCATAGAACCAAGGATTAACTTAAGACAACAACTTTATAATAGTCTATTTTTAAAATTAGAAGGAGAGTTTAAAAATCAAACAACTGCACAGAAGATAGATTTTCAAGATAACTTTTTAGGTATAGAAAAAAGAAGGTGGGTTTTGGCTGACGATGATCAAACACCTATTATTAAAAGTAAGCAACTATCTTTTGGGGCAGAATATTCAAAAAACAACCTACAAATAGATCTTACTGGTTTTTATAAGTTTGTTAATGGTATTACTGTTGCCAATCAAGGTTTTTATAACAATGTCCAAACACTAAATTCTATAGGAGACTACAAAGTAAAAGGTGTTGAGTTTTTAATTAATAAAAAAACTAAAAAATTTAGCAGTTGGTTGAGTTACACCTTTGCTGAAAATAATTATACATTTAAAACTTTTACACCTGATACTTTTCCTAGTAGTTTAGATATTACACACTCTTTTAGTAGTGCTATTAACTATAACATTACCAACAATGTTAAACTCTCCTTAGGTGCTATTTTACGTTCAGGTACCCCATATACAGAACCTGTTAAAGACAATGAGACCATTCAAGATGGTAATAGAATTATTGTAAACTATGATACTCCAAACAAAGAAAGGCATCCTAATTTCTTCAGAATTAATGCTTCTGGAAGCTATAATTTTAATCTTACAAAAAATCTAAAATCAACTATAAGAGTTGGTTTCACTAATATTAGCAACAGAAAAAATATTATAAACACCTATTATGTTGTTGATGAAAACAACACTGATAATGCTAAGGAGATAACTACTTACGCATTACCCTTTACACCAAATATTAGTTTCAGAGTTAATTTTTAAAATCCACTCATGGTTTGACTTAATTTTTAACATTGTTAACTCAAAAAAACATCATAACATTTTCTTAACTTTGCTTCTCGAAAAAATTGAATGTATGGGATTACAGTTGCAACAAATAGACAGAGTAGAAACCATTACTAAAGAAGACTTTATAAAAAACTACTTTAAACCTCAAAAACCTGTAGTTATTGAGCGTTTTATTGAAAACTGGCCAGCTTACTCTAAATGGTCTTTAGAGTATATGAAAGAAGTAGCTGGCGATAAAACAGTTCCGTTATATGATGACAGGCCTGTAGATTATAAAGACGGTTTTAATGAACCTCACGCAACCATGAAAATGAGTGAATATGTAGATTTACTAAAACGTGAACCTACTAAATTCAGGATTTTCTTATGGAATATTTTAAAAGAAGTACCTCAATTACAAAAAGACTTTACCTTTCCCGATTTTGGTTTGCGTTTAATGAAAGGATTGCCAATGCTATTTTTTGGCGGACGAAATTCTTATACATTTATGCACTACGATATTGACTTAGCTAATATTTTTCATTTTCATTTTGAAGGAAAAAAGAGATGTATTTTGTTTGACCAAAAACAGAATAAATTCTTGTATAAAATTCCGCATTCGTTAATTACTCGTGAAGATATTGACTTTAACGACCCCGATTTTGAAAAATGGCCTGCCTTAAAAAAGGCTAAAGGTCATATTGCTGAATTAGAACATGGTAATGTATTGTATATGCCTGAAGGATATTGGCATTACATGCGTTATGTAACTCCTGGCTTTTCTATGAGTTTACGTGCTATCGCTCGTAACCCTAAAAACTTAGGAAAAGCTGTTTACAATGTATTTATTATGCGTACAATCGATAATATTATGCGTCGTATTAAAGGTCAGAAATGGATTGACTGGAAAAACGAACAAGCCATCGTTAGAACCAATAAAGCAAATAACATTGCATCATAAAAAAAGCGCCAATAGGCGCTTTTCTTTTATCTTTATTTTCCAAAGAGTCTTTGAAAAAAACTCTTGGTTTTGGTTTTGGTTTCTTGAAATCCTTCGTTAGTATCTTCTGCAAAATCGGCCATATGTTCACTCACCTCTCCTGCTACTTCTGAAGCTTTTTCAGTGATATTTTCTAACACTTCTTTGGCTTCGTTTGTTAATTCATTTGCTTTTTCTTTAGCTTTTTGAATTGATTCATCGGAAATAATTTCTTCAACTTTTTCTTTTACATCTTCAACTATATCTACCAAATGTTCACCTGTTTCTCCAACCAACTCACTAGCTTTCTCCGTTATGTTATCCATAACTTCTTTTGCTTTGTTTAAGGTATCCTTTGTGTTTTTAGTGTCAGACATAGTAAAAATATTAAAAAAGAACGTTTAGAACCAACCTCTATGGTTAACTTGATAAGTATCTACAAACTCTTCGTCAGATTTTGTTAAATAGATGATTCCTTCAATAAAAGGAATAATTCCTGCAAAACCACAAGTTATAATTGAAGCAATAATTTGTATAATTCCTTCTTTGGTATACCCTAATACAAATTTATGTATACCAATTGAACCTATTAAAATTGCTAAAATACCTGCTAATACACGTTTACTTTCTTGATTAGGAACAGTATTCCCGTTTTCATCAATTACATTCATTTTTTTATTTTTTATTTATTAGACGGTGCTAAATTTATAAAAAAGCTTCGTCTTTTGGCTCCCATAACTCAATTTTATTTCCGTCTAAATCTACAATCCATCCAAACTTTCCATAATCATACTCCTCTATTTTATCCATCACTGCAACACCATTTTCTTTCAACTCCTCTAACAACTCTACCAAATTTTCTACTCGATAATTAAACATAAAATCTTTTCTAGAGGGTTCAAAATAGTTTGTATCTTTTGCAAACGGACTCCATTGGGTAGACGCCTTTTTCCCTTCGTTATCCTTCCACCAAAACGTACATCCCCAATCATCGGTATTAAAACCTAAGTTATTTTTATACCAGTCTTTCGTTGCTTTCGGGTCTTCTGTTTTAAAAAAAACTCCTCCTATTCCTATTACTTTACCTTTTTTCTTCATTTTATTTCTTTTTTACGACTGATTCATACATAGAAATCCATTCATCTACAGTTATTTTTGTACATAATTCTGCAACTAATTCATACGGAATATCATCCAGTTTTTTAAAACGAATACAGCTTTTTCCCATGTCTAATTTCCTTTTTGAATACTTAGGATACTCTGCCACAAACCAATCATATAACTCTTCATGAGCATAAATTCCGCTATGATATAGGTTTATTGAGTTTTTTTGTGAAGCTAAGTTCATAAAAGGAAGTGGTAATTTAGAATCGCAATGATAACCTTCGGGGTATTTTGAGTGCGGAACATAATACCCAATCATATTATAATTGATTCCTTCTTCAAATCCTTCAGGCAGGTTTTCATTGATTAGCTTGCGAAGCTTTTGTAAAACTTCTTGTCGTTCTTCTGGAACCTGAGAAATATATTCTTCTACTGTAGCTGCTTCATATTTCATGTTACATGATTTAGTAGTATCAAGTTAGCAAAATTTTTCTCGATAATCGAGTATTAAAAATTCTTATTCTCTTTAACTAAAATTTCTCACTGCGATAGTTTTCTTTGATTTTATCTACAATAGTTTGTGCTAGCTTTTCTTTACTTTCTATAGTCCAACCTGCAACATGAGGAGAAAGTAACACATTTTCTGCATTAATTAAATATCGTAATGCTGGTGGCACTACTTCAATTTCTTGATTTGTAAACAGGTTTTCGAACGATTTTTTCTCGTATTCTAATACATCTAACCCTGCTCCTAAAACTTTTCCTAACTGTAAAGCCTCAACCAAATCTTTTGTTACTACCGATTTTCCTCGAGCTGTATTTAACAACCAAAAAGATTTTGAAAAACTATTAATAAAGTCTGAGTTCACCATTTTTATGGTAAGTTCTGTTTGTGGGGTATGTAAACTTAAAACATCCGCTTTTTCTTGTAATTCTTTTAAAGAAACTTGTTGAGCATTTTTATCACCTATAGCTGACTTAATATCATAGCAAATCACTTCAACATCGAAACCTCGGAGTTTTTTGGCAAAGGCTTTCCCCATATTTCCATAACCGATGATTCCCACCGTTTTTCCGTCCAATTCTATCCCTCTATTTTCTTCTCGCAACCATTTACCTTCTCGTACTTCTTTATCTGCTTTGTTAAGCTTATTAAATAAAGAAAGTAACATTCCTAAGGTATGCTCTCCTACTGCATTTCGATTTCCTTCTGGTGCTGATATTAAGTCTACTCCTTTCTTTTCAGCATAATCACAATCAATGTTTTCTAAACCAGCTCCTACTCGTCCTATAAACTTAAGATTTGTTGCTTTATCTAAAAATTGTTTATCTATAGTAAATCGACTACGAATAACAACTCCTTCATACTGATGAATTACCGTTTCTATTTCTAATTTTGAAGAAGTATAGTCTTCATAATTCTCAAACCCCAAATCATTTAATTGATTTATTAAAAGAGGGTGATTGGTATCTAAATGAAGTATTTTCATTAAAATAGATTATTAGATGGTTGGATATTTAAAATTTTTGATAGTTGTATTTAGCTTAATGTTGAATTGAATTCAGACATCATTTTCACTACACTCATTAAAGTTTCTGTATAATTTTCTAAATCAGTTTTAGAGATAAACCCCAAATCATAACTAAGTAACAATTGAGTTTCAACCTCATAACATGGACCTAATGCAATTACCAAAAATCTAGAAAAATCTTTATTGGATATTCTTGAGCAACCTTCAGCTATATTTGAAGGAATAGATATTGATACGCTTCTCAATTGAGATACTAATCCGTATTTTTCATCTTCAGGAAATTTTGATGTGAGTAAATAAATGTCTTTGCAAAAAGACCTGTGCTCACTTGCCAAAATTTAAATTCCTTATATCTATGCATCTCTTAACTTCTAGAAATCGAATAATCCAACTATCTAAAAATTTAAATTAATATTGTTCTTCTTCGTTTGGAAAGTCTTGACTTTTTACGTCAGTAATATACTGCTCAAAAGCATTGGTCATTTCTGTATGCAAATCTAAATACCTACGTAAGAAACGAGGGTTGAATTCATGTGTCATTCCTAACATATCATGCATTACCAATACTTGTCCATCTACACCTGCTCCTGCTCCAATTCCTATCACTGGAATCGTTAAAGCTTCAGCAACTTTTTGTGCTAACTTCGCTGGCACTTTTTCCAACACGATAGCAAAGCATCCTAACTTTTCTAACATTAACGCATCTTTCATCAACTTCTCCGCTTCTTCTTCTTCTTTTGCTCTTACTGTGTAAGTTCCGAACTTATAAATAGATTGAGGGGTCAATCCTAAATGTCCCATTACTGGTATACCTGCATTTAAAATTCGTTTGATAGAGTCTTTTATTTCTTTACCTCCTTCTAATTTTATAGAATGTGCTCCACTTTCTTTCATGATTCTAATAGCAGAACGCAATGCTTCTTTAGGATCTGATTGATAGCTTCCAAAAGGTAAATCAACCACTACCAAACAGCGATCAATTCCTCTAACTACAGAACTTGCATGATATATCATTTGATCTAATGTAATGGGTAAGGTAGTTTCGTGACCCGCCATTACATTGGATGCTGAATCTCCTACTAAAATTACATCTATTCCTGCACCATCAACAATTTTTGCCATGGTATAGTCGTAGGCTGTAAGCATTGAAATTTTTTCTCCATTGGCTTTCATTTCAACAAGAGATTTAGTGGTAATTCTTTTATATTGTTTTTTTGCTACAGACATTTCTTTTGTTTTATGGATTGTAAAAATACATAATTATTCAATGGTTTTATTTATTCTAGACTTAGAAGCATTGTGTTTTTGGCTTTTTAAGCTAGTTAATCTTCTGTTAATTAAACTTTAGCCGTTTATTTTTTTAATAGTTTTACCTAGCCAAACTAAACTAACATGCAAAAAATTTTTACCTTATTAATTGTTTTTGTGCTTACAACTGTGGTAAGCGCTCAAGAAAACTCAGAAGAAAAGGCCATTAAAAAAACGATTGAGACCTTTTTTGAAGGATTACATAAAGGAGACAGTACACTTGTAAGTGCCACACTTAATTCTACAATTAAAATTCAAACTACCTTTACCAACAAAGAAGGTAAGAATGTTCTGGTTACTGAAAGTAAAACCAAGCTACTTACCAATATTGCTAATAAAAAACCAGCACATACTTATTTAGAAAAATTAGTATCCTGGGATATAAAAATTGATGGGAATTTAGCTTCTGTTTGGACTCCTTATGAATTTTACCTAAACGAAAAGTTTAGCCATTGTGGAGCCAATTCTTTTCAGCTTTTCAATAATAATGGGAAATGGGAAATCATATATTTAGTTGATATGAGACGTAGAGCTAATTGCAACGTTCTTAAACAGTAATTACTATGAAAAAAGTTGGATACCTCTTTTTGTTTATTTCTTGTGTTAGTTTTGCACAAAAACCTCAATTATTCCTTCCCGAGTTATTTAATGAGCTACCTAATATCAGGGATATTTCAATCAGTAAAAATCAAAATGAATTTTATTTTACTATTGAAACTTATTTAAAAGAGTATTCTTTTATTGCCTACTCTAAAAAAATAAATGGCAAATGGCAAAAACCGAAGGTAGCGAGTTTTTCTGGTCAATACAAAGACTTAGAACCTTTTTTGACTCCTGACGGATTACAGCTATTCTTTGCTTCTAATAGAAAAAATAATGACTCTGGAGAAGTGAAAAAAGACATGGATATTTGGTATGTAACACGAAAATCCTTGTCCAGTAATTGGTCTGAACCTATAAATATTGGTTCGCCAATAAACACGCCTGCGGATGAATTTTATCCTTCAGTGACAAAAAAAGGGGATTTATTTTTTACAGCAGAATATGAAAACTCTAAGGGTAAAGAAGATATTTATGTAAGTAGGTTTATTAATGGTGTTTACACCAAACCTGTTTCTCTTAATTCTGGAGTAAACTCTGAAAAATATGAGTTTAATGCTTTCGTAGCACCTGATGAAAGTTTTATAATTTTTACTTCGTATGGCAGAAAAGATGATTTAGGTAGCGGAGATTTGTACATTAGTAAAAAAGGGAGTAATAATAAATGGCTTCCAGCAGAACATTTAACAAATCTCAATTCAAAAAAACTGGACTACTGTCCTTTTGTAGACCTTGTAAATAATAAAATTTATTATACAACCAGCAAAAGTAACATTTCAAATAAATTAACTAAAAAGAGAAATTTTAACGAAATAATAGACTTCATTAAAAACAGCCCGAATGGACTAAGTAGAATTTATGTTACTAATTTCCACAAAAAATAACTTATCTTTGATTCAATGAATCTAACAAATCCTTCAAATACTTTAGCCCCCGATAAATGGGTAGACAATTATGCTGATTACTTATTTAATTATGCTGTTGCGCGTGTAAACAACTCCAATGTTGCTAAAGATTTGGTACAAGAAACTTTTTTTGCAGGGTTAAAATCTGCAAAAAATTTTGAGGGAAAGTCTACAGAACGTACATGGTTAGTTTCAATTTTAAAAAGAAAAATAATCGACTACTATCGAAAAATAAACTCAAAAAAAGGGCAGGCAGAAGTACGAATGAGTTTTTATGATAGTGGAGAAAATGAAGGTAGCTGGATTGAAGAACGCGTACCACAAACTTGGGGTAACGATGCTGATAAAGACATTGAAAATGAAGAATTAAAGAGGCAGCTAGATAAATGTATTGATAATCTACCTGAAAAATACGCCATGGTGTTTAAAATGAAAACCATACAACAGTTTGAAACAGAAGACATTTGTAAGGAACTTGATATTTCTCCGTCAAACCTATGGGTTATTATTCATAGAGCCAGAACACAATTGAGAAGCTGTATGGAAAAAAACTGGTTTAATAAATAAAAAAAATGTTTAAATTTTTTAAAATTACATGCGACGAAGCTACCACCATTTGCGACAAAAGTCAATATGGAGAGGCTACTACGTATGAAAAATTACAACTTAATTGGCATTTATTTGTTTGTAAGGTATGTGCTTTATACTCTAAGCAAAATAAAAAAATGTCTCAAATTTTGAACGTAAAAACTCTTAGTTGTAATAAGGATAAAGTTTGCTTATCTAGTAAAGACAAAGAAAAATTAAAAGAACAATTAAGTAAACTTAATTAGACAATTTTGGTTTTTTTAAAAACCATTTTTTGATTTTTTGTTAGATTGAAACGGAATTTATTATAGTGATAAATTCCGTTTTTTTAATTTTGCACACTAAAACGTTTTACATGCATTTTTTACCTGAAAAATTAGACAATTATGTTGTTAACCATTCTCAATCTGAGCCTAAACTATTACAAGAATTAAGTAGAGAAACTTGGCAAAAAGTATTAAATCCTCGTATGTTAAGTGGTGCTTTTCAAGGAAGGGTTTTAGCTATGCTTTCTAAATTAATCCGCCCCAAATCAATTTTGGAGATAGGTACTTACACTGGGTATTCTGCTTTGTGTTTAGCTGAAGGATTATCTAAAGAAGGAAAACTTTATACAATTGATAAAAATGAAGAATTAGAGGAGCTTCAACATAAATATTTTCAAAAATCTGACTATAAAAATCAAATAACACAGTATGTTGGTAATGCTATAGATATTATTCCCACTATCGATTCTAAATTTGATTTGGTATTTATAGATGCTGATAAGTCTAATTATGTAAATTATTTTCATCTAATCATTGAAAAAATGAACAAAGGTGGGGTTATTTTATCTGACAATGTCTTATGGAGTGGGAAAGTTGTTGAAGAACTAGATCCTAAAGATACCGACACTAAAGTTCTTTTAGAGTATAATAGACTTTTAAATGAAGATAATCGCTTAGAAACGGTGTTATTACCCATACGAGATGGCTTAACAATTAGTAGAGTTTTATAAAATAAAAAAGCAACCTTAGTAGGCTGCTTTTTTATTTTATAGCTATGTCCCGTCCTAAAATAGGTTGACTCACTATAAAGAAAGTTTAATTATGAGTTAATCTTTCTACAATAAACAACTCCTTTGTGTAATCTTCAATAAATGCATCTATTTGACATTTTTCTATCCCCGGTACACAAATAATGTGAGCCATATCGTTTTCTGAAGCCAATTGGTATTTTTTACACAAAGCATTGGATGGTTTTTCTAACACCACTGTAAGTGCTTCATTATTTCTCCATGCATTAACTCCTATCTCTCTTAATTTCATCTCAGTATAAGCCGCAAGTTCTTGTGATTTTCTTGCTCTGGCTACCAACCCTTCTTTTCCGTGTTTTTCTATAAAAGCCCATAAGAGTAGAGGTGTTAATCCATTTCTTGAACCTGTAATTGTCGTATCTAAGGTTCCAACATACGAAACCGAATTTACAATTCTATTTCTGTGCTTGCGTTTTGCCAAAACTATTCCACACGGTATGGGGCCTCCAATAAACTTATGTCCAGATATAGAAATACTATCAATTCCTTCTGCAAAATCAAACTTTGGTTTTGGCGTAACAAAAGGAGCAATGCATCCTAAAAATGCCGCATCACAATGAATATAGTAATCTTTAATAGCATATTTTTTAATAATACTTTTTATTTTGTCTAAATCATCTACAGCCTCAGTCATGGTTGTACCTATATTTAAAAAGAAAATTGCAGGTTTATCTCTATGAAGCGTTATTAGGCTTTCTAAGTCATTATAATCGATCTCTCCATTCTCCTGACTTCTTACAACAATATTCTTTAAATTTAATAGATGCAAATTCTTTTTAACACTATAATGTGTAGACTCGCTATAATATACTACTGGATTGTTAAAACTCTCTCTTGCTAAATACAAACCATAAAGATTTCCTTCTGTTCCTCCGTTAGTAACATACCCCCACACATCATTCGTTGAAGATGATAAAATGTTAGCAAAAAAACCAACAACCTCTTTTTCTACATCTTTTGTGTCTATTGACAACGTTGAAGGAGATTCTGGATCTCCCACATTATTAATGCATAAATTTAAAAAAGGCGCAAATTCACTGTAGTTAAAATCTTTGGCTAAAGGATAACCTAAAAAGTTAGATGAAGCCTCACTAATTCTGTCATAAATTTCTTTTATTCTACTCATACTTACCTAGTTTAAATATTATTAAGTTACTTAACAAATATACTTTTAAAGAATAAAAAACCAGACAACACGTTATAATAAAGAAAAAATAACTATTTTTAAATCATTAACAGGAACAAAATCTATTTCCTGTCTTAAAACTATTTTAAAACAGAAAAACTTACCATGAATCAGCTAGATAATGTAGATAAAAAGCTATTAGAAGAATTACAAAAAGATTGTAAACAATCTATAAAACAACTAGCCAACAAAGTAAACCTTTCTATTACTCCAACTCATGAGCGAATAAAAAAAATGGAACTAAATGGAATTATAGATAAGTATGTTGCTTTGTTAAACTTAGAAACTATTGATAAGAGCTTAATTGTATATTGTCAAGTAACTCTTGTTAAGCATCAAGAAACCGCTTTTAAAGAGTTTGAAGAGTATATGTTTAAAATAGATGAAATTGTAGAAGTTTCATATATAGCTGGAGTTTATGATTTTTTATTAAAAATTGTTTTAAAGGACATGAATGAATACCAGGATTTTGTATTAAAAAAATTGTCGCAATTAGAAGTCATTTCAAACATTCAAAGTTCATTTGTTATGAAACAGGTAAAAAACACCACAAAAATAAAAATGGTGTAGTTTTATATAAAACTACACCATTTTTATTTATTCTTAACGGTTTCTTTTTATCGGCCCAGTGAAATCGTCAATATTGTCTTTTACTTCGTTTACTTCCTTGTTTATATCTCTAACAAAGTCTGTGTCTATACCTTGTTTTTTTGCACTGTCATTAATCTCTCGTTTAATATCATTTGTAGCATCTTTAATTTGACGCATACCTTTGCCTAGTCCTCTAGCTATTTCAGGAATTTTATCTGCCCCAAATAACATGACTACTATTAACAAGATTACAAAAATCTCAGGTCCACCAATAAATAAAAATATTCCATTCATTACTGCAAAGATAATTAAATTCGACTTCCTATACTTTGTTGAACTAAAAAAAGCAACCAAAATTTGGTTGCTTTTAATTTTATAGTGGTAAGTGCATATTAATCTGCAAGAATAATTGCTTTATTATCTTTCATTTCTATAGTTCCAGATTTAATTTTTAAAGTTAGTACTTTATCATCTTCTGGTAATCTTTCAATACTTCCATGTAAATCATCAAAAACTAAATGCTCTTGAGTATGTACGTGTACCTTTACTCTTCCTTCATTTAAAATAGACACCACAGGGGCGTGATTATTTAACATTTGGAACTCTCCATTTACACCTGGTACGACTACTGAGTCAACTTCTGATGAAAACAAGATAGCTTCTGGTGTTACAATTTCTAAATACATATTTTAATGCTTTAGGGCTTTAAGCTAGTGCTTAAGGCAATTAATTATGCTTCTGCTAACATTTTCTCTCCAGCATCAATCGCTTCTTGAATTGACCCTTTTAAGTTGAATGCTGCTTCAGGATATTTATCTAATTCACCATCCATAATCATGTTAAATCCTTTGATAGTATCTTTAATATCTACCAATACACCTGGAATTCCTGTAAATTGCTCTGCTACGTGGAATGGTTGAGATAAGAAACGTTGCACACGACGTGCTCTGTGAACTACCAATTTATCTTCCTCAGATAATTCTTCCATACCTAAGATGGCAATAATATCTTGTAATTCTTTATAACGTTGTAAAATTTCTTTTACTCTTTGTGCACAATTATAGTGCTCATTTCCTAAAATATCAGCAGTTAAAATTCTTGAAGTAGAATCTAACGGGTCTACTGCTGGGTAAATACCTAACTCGGCAATCTTACGAGATAATACTGTAGTTGCATCTAAGTGAGCAAATGTTGTAGCTGGTGCTGGGTCTGTTAAATCATCCGCAGGTACGTAAACCGCTTGTACAGATGTAATAGATCCTTTCTTTGTAGAAGTAATACGTTCTTGCATTGCTCCCATCTCTGTTGCTAATGTTGGTTGGTATCCTACTGCTGATGGCATACGTCCTAATAAAGCTGACACCTCAGAACCTGCTTGTGTAAAACGGAAGATGTTATCTACGAAGAATAACACATCTTTTCCTTGTGCTTCACCAGCTCCGTCACGGAAATACTCGGCAATTGTTAATCCAGATAATGCTACACGAGCACGTGCTCCTGGTGGCTCATTCATCTGACCAAATACGAAAGTAGCTTTAGAATCTCTCATTCCTGGTTTATCAACTTTAGATAAATCCCATCCTCCATCTTCCATAGAGTGCATAAAATCATCACCGTACTTGATAATTCCAGATTCTAACATCTCACGCAATAAATCGTTTCCTTCACGAGTTCTTTCACCTACACCAGCGAATACAGATAAACCTCCGTGTCCTTTTGCAATGTTGTTAATTAACTCCTGAATTAATACAGTTTTTCCTACTCCTGCACCTCCAAATAATCCAATCTTACCTCCTTTAGCATAAGGCTCAATTAAATCGATTACTTTAATCCCTGTAAATAGTACTTCGGTAGAAGTTGACAATTCTTCAAATTTTGGTGCTTGACGGTGAATTGGCAAACCTGCTTCACCTTCTTTAGGTAAATCTCCTAATCCATCAATCGCATCACCTGTTACGTTAAATAAACGACCGTAGATATCATTACCTATTGGCATTTGAATTGGGTTACCAGTAGCAATTACTTCTTGCCCTCTTTGTAAACCGTCAGTTGCATCCATAGAAATGGTACGAACTGTATCTTCACCAATGTGTTGTTGAACTTCTAAAACTAAAGTTGAACCGTCTGCTTTTTTAATTTCTAACGAATCATAAATCTTTGGCAATTCAGCACTTTCTGTATTAAACTCAACATCGATTACTGGACCAATAATTTGAGAAACTTTACCTGTTATTGTAGACATTACTATATGTAATTAAAGTTATTTTATTTACTATATGAGTTTTAACTCCTTTTTTCAAGGTGCAAAGGTAATTTTTTTAGCGGAATTTAAAAAACCTTTCGAAGTATTTTTCCATAAAAAAAAGCCTCACATTAGTGAGGCCTTTATTGATGTTATGATTGTAATTAAATTACTTTACTAATTTAATCTCAACACGTCTGTTTTCAGCTCTACCAGCTCTTGTTTTGTTATCAGCGATTGGGTAGTCTTCACCAAATCCAGCAGAAGTTAATCTTTTTGAATCAATTCCTCCTTTTACAACTAAGTAATCTAAAACAGCTTTAGCTCTTTTTTCAGATAATCTTTGGTTTAAAGAATTAGATCCTGAACTATCAGTATGTCCTTGGATGCTAAAGTTAGCTTTAGGATATTCCTTCATAATTCCAGCGATTAAATCTAATTTACCAGTAGTACCAGTTCTAAAAGTAGATTTTCCTGAGTTAAAGTAGATAGCTCTTGCGAACTCGTTTAATTTCTTAACCGCTTCTTCTTTGATTACTACTTCAGGACATCCGTTGTTAGATGCTACACCTGCTTCGTTTGGACATTTATCGTCTTTGTCTAATACTCCGTCTCCGTCAGTATCTGGCCAAGGACATCCGTTGTTAGCAGCTGGACCAGCAGTGTTTGGACACTTATCTTTTCCATCTACAACACCGTCTCCATCAGCATCAGGACAACCGTTGTTAGCTTTAGTTCCTTTTTCAGTTGGACAAGCATCATCTTTATCAGCGATACCATCACCATCAGCATCAGGACAACCATTTAATGCAGCTAAACCAGCAACTTCTGGACATGCATCATCAGAATCTTTGATTCCGTCTCCGTCTGTATCAGGACATCCGTTGAATTCTTTTAAACCAGCAACTTCTGGACATGCATCATCTTTGTCATATACTCCGTCTCCGTCAGTATCTTTTCCTCCGAACTTAAATGTTAAACCAATTGAGTGTTGGAAGTGATCTCTTACTTTATCAGCAAATTCTTTCTTTCCACCTGTTTGGAAGTTTAAACCTAAGTTTTCGTTGAACCATACGTTGAATCCAGCACCAGCATTTAACATACCTTCTCCTTCATCAGCTAATGAAGTATAACCTCCACCAACGTATACATAAGGATCCCACCAACCAGTGTTACCAATAATGTTGTTAACGTCATACTTTACGTTAGCATCGATTGCCCAGTAAAGCTCATCCATATCATCTTTTGTACGGAAAGTTTCAATTTTATTTAACGATCCTGCTAATTGTAATGTAAACCCATCGCTTAAGTATCTATCAACAGTTACTCTTGAAATTGATGGTAAGATATTCCAGTCACTAGTACCGATGTAATCTTTAGCATAATCTCCAAAATCTGAAGGGATCCTAACGTCTACTGCGTTAACCCCGAAACCAACCGCCCAAGGGTTGTCTGAATCCTGTGCGCTAACGTTTACAGCAGCAAACGCAAATAAAGCCATCACAGCTAATTTTAATTGTTTCATTATTAAAAATTTAAATTAAAAGTTCGTTTATATATTACGCAAATGTAAGTTGTTAAAACTTATTTACAAAAACAAATCTACAAAAACTTACAACAAAAGCAAGTTTTTGAACAAGATATTTATATCACTTTTAGTTCCTTTCCTACCTGAATAAATGCGTTAATTGCCTTGTCTAAATGTTCTTTTTCATGAGCAGCTGATAATTGTACTCGAATTCTTGCTTGCTCTTTTGGAACCACTGGATAGAAGAATCCAATTACATAAATACCTTCTTCTAACAACTTATTCGCCATTACTTGAGACAGCTTAGCATCATACAACATTACTGGTACAATAGCCGCATCAGCTCCCACCAAATCAAACCCTGCTTTTTCCATTTCTGTACGGAAATAATTGGTGTTCCACTCTAATTTATCTCGTAAAGTAGTGTCGTTTGACAACAAATCAAACACTTTTAACGATGCTCCTACAATAGCAGGTGCCAATGAATTTGAGAATAAATACGGTCGAGAGCGTTGGCGCAAAATTTCAATGATTTCTTTCTTTCCTGTCGTATATCCTCCCATAGCTCCTCCGAGTGCTTTTCCTAAAGTTCCTGTAACTATATCTACTCGATCCATTACCTTTTTAAGCTCTACAGTTCCTCTACCAGTTTTTCCGATAAATCCTGCTGCATGACATTCATCAACCATAACCATGGCATCGTACTTATCTGCTAAATCACAAATTTCATCTAACTTAGCTACGATTCCATCCATAGAAAAAACACCATCAGTTACAATAATTTTAAAACGATGTCCTTGCTTATTTGCTTCAATTAATTGCGCTTCTAACGATGCCATATCGTTATTATCATAACGATAACGCGCTGCTTTACATAAACGCACTCCATCAATAATAGACGCATGATTTAAACTATCGGAAATAATTGCATCTTCTTTCGTTAATAAGGGTTCGAAAACACCTCCATTGGCGTCAAAAGCTGCTGCATATAAAATAGTATCTTCTGTCGTATAAAAATCCGCAATCTTTCTTTCCAGTTGCTTATGAATATCTTGCGTACCACAAATAAAACGTACAGATGACATTCCAAACCCATGCGTATCCATAGTATCTTTTGCTGCTTGAATTACCTCTGGATGATTAGACAACCCTAAGTAATTGTTGGCACAAAAATTAATTACCTCTTCTCCTGTAGAAATTTTAATCACCGCATCTTGTGACGAGGTAATAATTCGTTCTGATTTATACAATCCAGCATCTTTAATATCCTGAATTTCCTGTTGTAATTGTTCTTTTATTTTTCCGTACATAATTTATGTTTGAAAGTTGTTTGCTATAAAAGGTCAAAGTTAGTTGTTAAACTTCTTCAACCAAAATTTCTTCGTTAATATATACCAGTAGTTTTTTAACCACCTTAAAATTCATTGTTTGTAGTACTCTCTGGTATCGTAATAATTGTTGATGATATGCTTTAGAAGGCTTGCCTGTTTTGTAATCAATAATTACGACTTCGTTATTCGAATTAAAAACCAACCTATCTGGAATTATAATTTGACCATCAACATCTACAATTTCTCTCTCATTAAATACCACAAACGCTCCAGAAAAATAGTTTTTCAATTCAGAATGATTCACTATTTGTTGAATGTTTTTTATTACTTCAAATGATTTTTCTTGTGGTAATACTCCTTGCTGCTCATAACGATAAACCACCTTCTCGACCTCTTCTTTTGTACTAATTTCTGCCATCATTCCATGAACCAAATTACCAAACTCAATCGCTTTTCCTTGTTCTGTATCCCACAATTTTGAAGCGCTTGCTAACATGCGAATATTATGTTCCTTCCAAGGTGTAGATATGAACCCTTCCTGTAGTTGAATTCCTGATGTTTTCTTTTTTAAAACACTTACTCTTTCTTCATCTCCAATAGCATAGTTTAAAACCTCATCGCTCCACTTACCTAACTGTTTTAAGTAGCTGATAAATACTCCTGAGTAAAAGTTTGTATTTTCTTCCCCTTTGGATGATATTTTATACTCTGTTACAACATGTAGTTGCTCTACAGCTCTAGTAAGTGCTACATATAACAGATTAAAATTGTCTAATTCTAACTCTTCTCTTTGTTGTTGATAAATCTCAGCTCCCCTATCATTCACATAGCTCAAATCTTTATTGAAAGAAACGAGTAGTTCTTTAAATCCTTCATAATTTTCTGGCAGTTTATTTAGCCAAACTTTCGGGTTTATTTGTCGGTATACCTCTAAATCATACGGAAAAATTACTACGGGAAATTCCAACCCTTTTGATTTATGAATTGTCATCACTTGCACTGCATTTCCGCTTTCGGGGGCCACGATACTCAACTTGTCTTTTTTTTCTGACCAGAAATCTAAAAACTCTTGAATACTTGTTCCTCTTCGTTGTTGCTCCAATACCACATCTAAAAAGAATTGTACATAAGCATCTGACGAAACTATTAACTGAAAACCTCTAATAATCTCCTCTATTTTCTCGTAAAAAGGCAACTGATGAAATGTGGATAACTCAAAAGATGTTCCGTACTTTTTCAATTCTAAGAAAAGTTTTTCGTTTGGTTGATGTAGTAACTCATCAATAAACGAATGGGTATCTTTGGTTACTTTCAAATGTTCATACAAAAAATAAAGTACCTCTAAACAAGTTTCCTTGTCTTTTGAATGTTGAACTATTTGTAAAACGTTGACAATAAAATTAACTTTTGAGCTGTTTTCTAACAATAGCGTTTCTGAAGAAATGATATCCACCCCGTTTTCAGACAAATAGTTTGCCACTGCAATTCCATCTTTCTTTTTACGAACTAAAATACAAATCTCATTCAGCAAAAAATTAGCTTCTAAATTTTTAACAAGTTCTAGAACTTTCTTAGGGTATTTGATTTTCTCTTTTTCCTTATCTTCTTCTTTTCTCAAAAAAGAAAGCGAAACAAATCCTCCTTTTTTAGCTGTTGTTAACTGTTTATTCCCTTCGACAAACAACTGCTTATACGACTCGTTTTGTAAAAAGGTTGCTACGTGTTGAAAAAACTGATTATTAAAATCTATCACCTCAGCATAACTTCTAAAATTAGTTTCTAAAGTTTTTATGCTTTTAGAAATTTGAAATGGATTATCCTCTCCTGAGCCAAGACCTATAAATTGCTCTGACTTTCCTCCTCGCCAACGGTAAATTGCTTGTTTCCCGTCACCTACCAACAACAAATTACTGTTTTCTTGTGCCAATGCATTGTCGATTAACGGAATTAAATTTTGCCATTGCAAAGACGATGTGTCTTGCATTTCATCAATAAAATAATGCATAAATCGCTGCCCTATTCGCTCGTAAATAAACGGAGCAGGTTGGTCTTTGATATTTTCAGAAATTAACTGATTAAATTCTGCATTTAATCGCAGGTTATTTTCTTCTTTTAAATGTGTTAATTCTTGATTGATATTATTTAAAACTGCTAAAGGAATAATACTTTTCAATGCTAGTTTATTCATTGAAAATTGTTGATACAATTGCTCTGATTGCATATACAACTTTAAAAGTTCTGGCAAAACTCCTTCAATAGCTGATATGATATCTTCTGATTTTGATTTTGAATAAAAAGCACCTTCTTCAATTCGTTCTCTTAATTTACTTTGGTCGAAAAACTTTGCTTTTTCTGGATTTTCAGCTAGTGCTACAAAATGATTTGGCAGCATCGATCGGTAAAAATCGCTATGTGTTAATTGCCTATCTTCAATTATTTGTAGAGCTGTTTCTCCAATTTCTTTCCAGCGTTTTTTTATCTCTTTTTGATGTTGAAATAACGTTCCTTTTAAATTGGTAAAATCAGCAAGTTCTTTATCGGCTAGTTTTTTAAAGTGTTTTGTATCGTCTTCATTCAACAAGATTTTAGCAAACTCATTTAATTCACGAGAAATATCCCACGATTTATCTTCATCTGCTTTATCTAAAGAAAAATCAATCAACAATTTAGTCAATGCCTCATCACTTCCTATTTTAGAAACTAGTACATCTACCGCCTCATTTAGTAGTGAAGCAGCATCCATTTCTACTTCAAAATTAAGTGGTAGTCCTAAATCATAAGCAAAGCTTTTAATAATTTTATGGGTAAAACTATCGATTGTTGTTATTGAAAATGCAGAATAGTTCCGAAGGATTTCGTTTAATATTTTACTACTTCGTTCTTTTATTACGACTCTATCCAGTGAAGTTTCTCCTAAAATAATTTCCAGCAAGTCGTTTGTTTCTCCAGCTGTAAAAGTTTGTAAATTATTCAATACTCGCTCTTTCATTTCCCCTGCTGCTTTATTAGTAAAGGTAATTGCCAGTATTTTTTGAAAACGAAAAATATCTTCAGATTGCAGTAATACCTTGAGGTATTCTTTTACTAATGTAAAAGTTTTACCACTACCAGCAGAAGCATTGTATACTTGAAAAGTTGACGAATTTTCTAACAAAGTAAAATATAATTAGGCAAGCAATTTAACCAAAAAAAGATTCCCGCTTTTGCGGGAATTGTACTTTTATGTTTTATACGAGAGTTTTTCTATCCTAAACCAACATCTAACGACATCATCACTATAAATCCACCAATAAAACCTAAGGTAGCGATATCGGTATATTTATCTCGTTGGGTTTCAGGAATTACTTCTTCAACAACTACAAAAATCATCGCTCCTGCAGCAAACGCTAATGCATAAGGTAAAATCGGTGTAAAAAAAGATACGGCTACGGCTCCTAAAACTGCTGCCATTGGCTCTACGATAGCAGATAATTGTCCATACCAAAAACTTTTAAAACGACTTACTCCTTGCCTTCTTAATGGCATTGCTACTGCAAATCCTTCTGGGAAATTTTGAATCCCAATACCAATAGCCAACGAAATAGCAGCGATAATCATTTCGGTTTGCTCTACTCCAACCATCGTAGAAGCAGCACCAAACAAAACACCTACTGCCAAACCTTCCGGTATATTGTGTAAGGTAATTGCCAAAACCAACAAAGTTGTTTTATGCCAATTCGTCTTAACTCCTTCAACTTCGTGCTCTTTAAAATTAATATGCAAGTGTGGCAACCATTTATCCATACCAAAAAGCACCAAAGCCCCCAAAGCAAAACCTATTGCTGAAGGAAGCACTTTTACAAACCCTTCACCCGGACTGTTATCAATTGCAGGCGACAACAAACTCCAAAAACTTGCTGCTACCATTACGCCCCCTGTAAAACCAAGCATACCATCTAAAACAGCTCGATTCATTTTCTTAAAAAAGAATACTAACGCTGCCCCTAAAGCCGTTAACCCCCAAGTGAATAGCGATGCATATAATGCTGCTTGAATTGGGTGTTCTTTACCAAAATTCACTAATTGATTGAATACATTCATTTATAAAAATATTATGTGTTTATCGTGGTTTTTGAATATATAAATTACTTGCTATTTTATTAGACACCGAAAGTATTTTCCCATCCATTTCAATAACTAGAGAACCATCAAAGGGTTCTTTTTCTACTACTTTTATTTGCTTTCCTAATGCTATTTCCTGTTTATCTAAAAAACGTAAAAACTCCGAAGAACTATCATCAACCCCTACACAAACTCCAACTTCATTTTTCTTCAAAGTAGACAACAAACTTTTTTCTATTACCTGCAAGTTTCCTTCTTTGTCAGGAATAGGATCTCCATGTGGGTCTCTCTTAGGATAACCTAAAAAAGCATCTAACTCATTAATTAATTTGGGAGACTTTATATGTTCTAACTGCTCGGCTACCTCATGCACTTCATCCCAAGAAAAATTAAGCTTGTCTACCAAGAAAACTTCCCACAACCTATGCTTTCGAACTATGTTTGCCGCTACTTTTTTTCCGAAATCAGTTAATGTGACTCCTTGGTATTTTTTATAACTCACTACGTTTTTTTCTGATAATTTTTTAACCATATCAGTTACTGAAGATGCTTTTGTATCTAACTTTTTCGCAATCGCATTCGTGCTAATTCCTTTTTTGTAATCAGCTGCTAAATGATACATAGTTTTTATATAGTTCTCTTCAGATTGACTAAACATTGTGCTTTTTTTAGATATGCAAATATATAGTTTTTGATTTAATTAAACATATTTTTAGTCTAGACTAAAAATTAATTTATATTTGCAAAAATTATGTTGATTTAAAACCATACAATAGCAAATCATTTTAACATGAAAAATCACATTGCCCTAGTACTACTACTCTCAAACATTGTAAACGGACAACTAATAAAAGGAAAAATCACCTCTTCTTCAGGAGAAACAATTCCTTATGCTAACATATTTATAAAAGGAACAAAAAAGGGAACTACTACAAATGAATTTGGAAACTATACATTAGAAACATCCAAAAACAAACTCGTCTTAGTTGCATCTAGTATTGGTTTTTTATCTGAAAGAAAAACAATTACACTAAACAAAAACGAGGAGAAAACAGTTCATTTTACATTAACCGAAACAGCAGAGATTTTAGATCAAGTTACTGTTACTGGAACACGTACTGATAAACGTAGAACCAACAGTCCAGTAATCGTTAATGTTATCAATAGTCAAACCTTGGCAGATGTACAGGCTTGTAATTTGTCTGAAGGATTGAAATTTCAAACTGGTTTGCGTGTAGAAACAGACTGCCAAACATGCAACTACACACAACTTCGCATGAATGGTTTAGCAGGTGGCTACTCACAAATTTTAATTAATGGACGCCCTATTTTTAGCCCTTTAACTGGTTTATACGGATTGGAACAAATACCCACCAACATGATTGAACGAATAGAAGTTGTTCGTGGGGGCGGATCTGCTTTGTATGGCTCAAGCGCAATTGGAGGAACGGTAAACGTCATCACTAAAATTCCTAAAAAGAACAAGTATAGCATTGGTTATACCTATCAAAATATCAAAGGGACTTCTGATCATATTATTACGGGGAATGCCACCCTAGTAAATGAAGATAACAATGCTGGTGTTTCCTTTTTTATAAATAACAGAAAAAGAGAGTTGTACGATGCTAATGATGATAACTTTTCTGAACTCCCTGAATTAAAAAACAATTCATTTGGTACTAACTTGTTTTTCCTTCCTACAGAAAACCAAAAAATAGAAGTGAATTTTAGCAAAATGAACGAATATCGCTACGGTGGAGAAATGGTTGATAAAGTTCCTCATTTTGCACTGCAATCGGAAGAACGCATACACGACGTTTACGTAGGGAATATCGATTATCAAATCAACTTTAACAATGATAAAAGCGCTATAATTTCTTATTTTGCCACACAATATACCAATAGAGAACATTATACAGGGATTCGTCCAGATATTAATACTCCTGAGTACACAGAACATTTAACCAACCCTCCTTATGGTAATTCAACAACTACTACTTTTCAAGGTGGATTACAATTCAATCATCAATTAGAGAAGTTTTTAGGAGGAAACAATGTACTAACTTTAGGCGGTGAATTTGTACAAGATGATGTTTTTGATGCTATTGAGGCATATGATTACAAGGTAGATCAATTAACTCAAAACTTCGGATTCTTTTTTCAAAGCGACTGGGAAATCAACAAACAATTAAACTTATTAACAGGTATTCGTTACGACAACCACAAGCTACATACTTTAAAACAAGACCAAACTGAAAAAACGATTGTAAACAATGTAGCTAGTCCTCGAGTATCTTTATTATTTACCCCTTTTGAAAACACACAAATCAGGGGTACGTGGGGAACCGGATTTAGAGCACCCCAAGCTTTTGATACCGATTTACATATTGCCTTTGCTGGTGGTGGAATTTCTCGAGTTGTATTGGCCGATAACCTAAAAAGAGAACGCTCAAATAGCTACACTCTATCTTTCAATTACGACAAACCTACCGAACATTATATCTACGGATTTACTTTTGAGAGTTTTTACACCAATTTAGAAGATGCTTTTTATTTAGAATCTGTAGGAGAAGATGAATTTGGTGAAGTATTTGAAAAAAGAAATGGTGATGGTGCCATAGTAAAAGGGATCACCTTAGAAACACGTTTAAACTATGATGGCATCTTACAACTAGATGCGGGTTTTACCTATCAGTCGAGCCAATATAATTCAGCCGTTAACAATTCAGACGAACTTCCTTTAAAAAAAGAGTTTTTACGCACACCTAGTACCTATGGATATGCTACCGCAACTTATACTCCAAACCAAAAATTTAAAACAGCTTTAAACTTAGTGTATACAGGAAGTATGGAAGTACTGCATTTAGCTTCTCCTCAAAACCTATCTGTAGATGAATACTTTACTTCTCCTTCTTTTTTAAACTTAGGAATTAACACTAGCTATACTTTTAGTTTAGAAAAACTAAACACTAATTTAGAGTTTATTGCTGGTATCAAAAACATTTTTGACGCATATCAATCAAAATTTGATGTAAGTAAAGGGCGTGACAGCAATTTTATTTACGGTCCTGCTACACCCAGAACCTTTGTTTTTGGCTTAAAATTTACAAACAATTAATACTTTAATAACATATCAAAAGTTCGTTAACATTAACGAAACATTCTAATAATACAAACGTAATTCCTACATAACATTAGCTTTACTATTTAACTTGAATTTTGCGGGATAAATAAACAGAATTCAAAGATTAGAATGAAAAAAATATTATTTATAGCTTTTTTAAGCTTATGTAATCTAGCATTTTCTCAAAGCAAAGGTACTGTTACTGGTACAGTTACTGACAAAGAAATGAGCGGAGAGGCGTTACCTTTTGCGAATGTCTTTATTAAAGGAACTTCTATCGGGGGGACAACCGATATGGATGGTAAGTACACGCTTAGTGTGCCTGCTGGAAACCAAACTATTGTATTTAGCTTCGTTGGTTATCAAACAGTTGAAAAACCAATATTAGTAAAAGCAAACGAAACTATTACAGTTAATCAAGAATTAGGTGCTAATGAAGGAGTGGCTTTAGACGAGGTTAAAATTAATGCAACTGTTAGTAGAGAAAAAGAAACGGCCTTATTATTAGAGCAAAAGAAAGCTACAGTAATTAAAGAAAGTATTGGAGCACAAGAGCTAGCTAAAAAAGGAGTTAGTGACGCTGCTGCTGCAACTACAAAGATTTCTGGTGTTAATAAAAGTGAAGGTTCTGGTGACATCTACATTCGTGGTTTAGGTGACAGATATTTATCTACTACTATGAATGGATTACCAATTCCTTCTGACGATGTTAGTAATAAAAATGTTAATTTAAGTTTATTCAACACTAATGTTATACAAAACGTAGGTATTAGTAAAACCTATGCTACGTCTAGTTATTCAGATCAAGCATCAGGAAATGTAGATATTGCTTCTAAAGAATATACAAAAGACATGTTTGCTATAGGTATAAGCGGAGGTGTTAACACAAACGCTATTGAAGTCGACAATTTTAGAAGAACTACCATTAGTGATGATGTAACTTTTGGATTTCACCAAAAGAAATTTGCTCTTCAAAACCAAATGACCCTACAAGGATGGGATACTAAAAAAGGAGAGACTCCAATTAATTACGGAATTTCTTTATCAGGAGCCAAAAGATTCAATTTATTCAATAAAGAGTGGAAAATCTTAGCTTCTGCTTCACATTCAAAATCATCTGAATATAGAAATGGTTTATTTAAAGCATACAGATCTAACGTATTAAACAACTCGTTTACTGATGTTGAAAACTTCATTGCTAAAACAAACTCTACTGGTTATATAAGAGTTGATTTAAAATTAAACGACAACAATAAATTAAAGTACAACACTTTATTTGTGAACAAAGGTGAAGATGGATTATATGAACAAGGTAGGAATGGAGAAGGGTATGTATTTGATCAAGACCCACAAGAAGAAGGAGCTTTTGTAAGAGACCAAAACTTTAAACAAACGACTATGTTTGTTAACCAATTAATGGGAGAACATAAGTGGAATAAAAACAATGAATTAAACTGGGCTGCTGGTTATAATTTTGTTTTGGCAGAAGAACCAAACCGTATTAGAAATGAAGTAAACATTTTAGATATCAATTCTAGTCCTTTAATTCAATTTGCTCATGTTGGAGATTACCAACAAAGAAAATCTTCCCAAAAAATTGAAGATACTGAATACAATGCTTTTATTGAAAATCACTGGTCTTTAGGTAATGTTGCTGATGAATACGAAGAAAAACCTTATACGTTAAACTACGGATTAAACTTCCGTAAGAAAGAAAGATCTTTTAATTCTTTATTTATAGGATTTAGAGCAAAAGATTTTACAGCTCCTTCTGTTGATCAAATTTCAGAAACGTTACAACAAGGAACGAACGCTGGTTTAATTTTAAGAGAACAACAACCAGATTTATACCAAGGTGAGTTATTGGTTTTAGCTGCTTATACTAACTTTGACTTCAAATTTGACAACAAATTATCTGGTAATATCGGTTTGCGTTTTGAGAGAGATGAAATTGACATGGCTTGGAATGTAGCAAACCGCCCTGGTAGATTTGGATCGACCAATAGAGTTTATGAAAGTTTGTACCCAAGTGTAAACTTAAAATATGAATTAAACGATAGAAACTTTATTCGTTTTGCATCAAGTGTAACTCAAACATTACCTGAATTTAAAGAATTATCTCCTTTCGAATACGTTTCTCCAACGGGTCGTGTTATTGGAGGTAATGAAGACTTAGAAAAATCTGACGTATATAATATTGATTTAAAGTGGGAGTTTTTCCCTAGTAGAAGTCAGTTAGTTTCTGCTACTGCTTTTTACAAACAAATCAACAACCCTATCAACTTAACACAAGACCAGGGTTCATCAGGTTACTTTAAATTCTTCAATACAGGTGAACAAGCTGATATTCTAGGTTTTGAAGTTGAAGGTAGATTGAATCTTTTAAAGAACGAAAACGAAGAAACTGTATTAAATGCTACAGCTAACTTAACTAAAATGTGGTTTAATCAAGATTTATCTCCTAGATACCAATTTAAAGGAAAATCTGAATCTGAATTACAAGGAGCTTCAGACTTTATTGTTAACGGTTCTTTAAGTTATTCAAACAATAAAGAAAACGAATTCATTGCTACTTTAACAGGTAACTATGCTTCTGATAAAATTTATGCATTAGGTGCCCCTGAAGATTTTGACAACAGTGCTACTCTTTACAATGATGAAATTATTGAAAAAGGTTTTGTAACCCTAGACCTTGTATTAAGTAAACAAATTTTTAAAGGATTTACGGCAAAGTTAGTTGGTAAAAACCTATTAGATCCAAAAATTGAGCAAACTCAATTAGTTCGTGATTTAAACACTTTAATTGAAACTAACCAAACTGTACTGTCTTACAAAAAGGGAAGACAAGTTTCTTTGAGCCTAAATTACACGTTTTAAGCTTCATTAACCTTAAATTAATATTCATTGTTTTATATAACAATCAATTAATATTCAGTTAAAAGAAACGAAAAACACAGGTTCTTAATTTGCAGAATAAAATTAAACTAAAGAACTCAAAATGAAAAGATCATTCAAATTATTAAGTATAGCAGCTCTTTCTGCTGCAGCTTTAACTTTTACAAGTTGTGGTAGTGATGACCCAGCTATTTTACCTCCTGATGTTTCTGATGTTGTAGAAAAATTACAAAACGGAATCATGAGTGGTGAGCTTTCAGAAGATTATACATTATCAAATGCCTCTTATTCTTTAACTAGCTCTTTCGTTATTAAAGACGGAGCTACATTAACCATTCCTGCAGGAACTAGTATTGTTGCTGATGCTAAAGGAACAGATGTTTATATCGCTGTTTTACAAGGTGGTAAAATTAACATTAACGGAACTAACAGCAACCCTGTGGTTATGAGTTCTAGTGATGGTAAGCCTGGTGATTGGGGTGGTTTAACTATTTGTGGTAAAGCAACCACTACTGCAGGAACAAATGTTACTGCTGAAGTTGGAGGGTTTATTTACGGTGGTACTCAAGATGATGATAACTCAGGTGTTATTAAAAACTTAGTAATTAAGGGTACCGGAGCACAAATTAATACTGAATCTCAATACAACGGAGTTTCTTTCTATTCAGTTGGTTCAGGAACTACAATTGAAAATATCGCTGTTTTTGATGGGGCTGATGACGGAGTTGAATTCTTCGGAGGAACAGTTTCTGCTAAAAACTTATACTTAGAAAACTTGGAAGACGATGCTATAGATTGGACTGAAGGGTGGAATGGTACAGTTGAAAACTCTTATGTAATTAATACCAAAGCTGGTTTCTCAACTGTTGTAGAAGCTGACAAAGACAACAAAAACCCTAAATTAATTAACTTAACAGCAAAGTCTATTGTTGGTGGTACTGCTTTACAATTTAAAAAACAATCAGGTGCTACTATTACAAACTTATTCTTAGACGGGTATGATGACAATGTTGACATGAAAGATGGAGGTCCGTTAGCAAACGTTATTATTGACGGTGAGGCTGCAAAATTAGACACTGAGTATACCGCAGGAACTAAAGTTGATATCTCTGCTTGGTCTTTCATTAATGGAGAAATTGTTGAGATTACTCCTTTAGTAGGTGAGGTTACTGGAAACGTAACATTAACTTCTGATAAAACTTATAACTTAACTGGTTCTTATATCGTAAAAGATGGAGCTACTTTAAATATTGAAGCGGGGACAAAAATTATTGTTGATCCAAAAGGAACAGATGTTTATATCGCTGTTTTACAAGGTGGTAAAATTAACATTAATGGTACTGTTGATGCTCCTGTAGTAATGGCTTCTGCTGCTGGAAAACCAGGAGATTGGGGTGGTTTAACTATTTGTGGTAAAGCAACAACTTCTGCAGGTGTAGATGTTACTGCTGAAGTTGGAGGATTTATCTACGGTGGTACTCAAGATGACGATAACTCAGGGGTTATTAAAAACTTAGTAATTAAAGGTACTGGAGCACAAATTAACACAGAATCTCAATATAACGGTGTTTCTTTTTATTCTGTAGGTTCTGGAACTGTTGTTGAAAACATTGCTGTAATTAACGGTGCTGATGACGGAGTTGAATTTTTTGGAGGAACCGTTTCTGCAACTAACTTATACCTAGAAAATAACGAAGATGACTCTGTAGATTGGACTGAGGGATGGAACGGAAAAGTAACGAACACTTACATTTCTCATACCATCGCTGGTTTCTCAACTGCTTTCGAAGGAGACAAGGTGAACAACAACCCTCAGTTTGAAAACTTAACAGCTATTTCAACTGTTGGTGGTACTGCTTTACAATTTAAAAAGACTTCTGGAGCTACCATTACTAATATCTGGTTAGAAGGATATGACAAAAATATCGATATGAAAGATGGAGGACCTTTAGCAAACGTTGTAATTGATGGAGAAGCTGCTTCTACTACAGCTGATTACAAAACAGGAACTAAAGTTGACATCTCTACTTGGTCTTGGAAAGAAGCTGGGTTATAATAGCTTATCCAATATATAATTTATGAAAAAACCGAGCAATATGCTCGGTTTTTTACTTATTCATTTACATTGGAAAGCTTGTATAAAAAATCTTCTAGCTTTTTTAATTCTTTAGGCGGATTACCCGCATCAAAAGTGATTGACTTGTATTCTTTGTCGGCTATTTTAATGGTAAATTCGGCATGCAACGCTCCATCTGTTATTCTTTTATCACTAGGTGCCTTTAAATTGCTTATTTCTTCTAAATTTATCTCATTAACCACAGCGTTTAATTCTTCTAATTTTTCTTTTGCTATTTCTATACTCCCTTCCTTTTCATAGGTTTTGTATGATAGTTTATTTCCTTCAATAGTTAACTGTACCATACTGCCTCTTGTTTGAGCTTCATAAGCTACTTTATCAAACCCTTTTGTTTTATTTTGTGCAGCACAATTCATCATTAATAAAAACATTACAGGAGCTATTATTTTTAGGTATTTCATTTATTCTTGTATTTTTAGTTGATGATAATAAAAAGACGCTCTTTAAAATAAAGAACGTCTTGATATGTGAATTTCGTATTAAAACAGACTAGTCTGCCATAGTAGCTCTAAATCCTCCTGGAGCAAATACCGCATCCATTCTGGCTTTTTGCCCTTCAGTAAACATATACATACAGCTATCGTCTGAGTAATCCATAAAGTTCATAGTCATGTTAGCACTTCCACACTCAATTACTGGGTAAGTAGGACATCCTCTACTATTACCATCAGCATCTGGAGTATCAGCAACAAAGTCGCTAGCACCACATCCACCATCACCCCAAATGTGACGTAAGTTTAAGTAGTGACCTACTTCGTGTGTAGCAGTTCTTTGATTACGACCAACAAAACTATGTGCTAAAACTACCCCATCTGTAGACCAGCTACCTCCTGGGAATTGTGCATATCCTAAAATTTGTCCTCCTCTATATGGCATAACATTAACAATCCAGATGTTTAAAAACTCTTGTGGATTTACAACATCACTACCTCCTGAAGAAGTAAACTTCATTGAATCGTCTGGTCTCCAACTTCTCTTTTTTGTGTTTTGAACTCTAATTACGTCTTCAATAACAAAATCAATATTTACATTAGCTTCAACTCCAGCAAACTCAGCAGGCATTGCTCCTCTATTAGGGTTTTGCAAGTTAAAATCTTCGTTTAATGCATCTATTTGGTCTTGTAATACTGATAACGATAAGTTTTCACTCGCTTGACGGTAGATTACGTGGTATACAACAGGTATTTGTATTTTTCCATTTACTAACCTAGCTTGAACCTCGCCAGACTTAACTTTTTGTACATAAGATGCTGTAAAACTTTCAATATTTTCCATTTTACTTTTTAAGCTAGGATCGTTAGCCATATTTGCTTCTAGAACATCGTTAGCAAAACATTGTTTTTCTGCTTTTTGTAAAGTTGATGCTTCAACTTCTGGTTCTAAATCTGGGTTTTGTTCATTTGTTTGACAACCTACTAAAATTCCAGCAGCGATTGCCATGGTAAGAAAAATTCTTTTCATGTTGTGAATGTTTAAAAATTAATTTTAAGAACACTTAACAGTGTTGTTTGTTTTGTTAAAAAACAGGAAACAAAACTTATCTAGAAAGAAATTGTTAATTTTTTATTATTAAAATAAAAATTTGAAGGGTTTTTTAACGATATGCAATGTATGGTTTTAAATACACAATCAAAAATTTTTTTCTTAACTCATTTACAACGGTTTAATCTCTCTAAACATCACTTGCGAACGATAATGGACAATAATATCTTTTTTGAAAACTCTACCAATCAACTGGGTAAAAAAAGTCATTTGTAACCAATTAACATAAAAAAAGGAGCCTAATTAGGCTCCTTTTATATGCTATAAAACAAAAAGATATTACTATTACTTAAGTTTTTTCTTAACTGCAACTTCAGTATAAGCTTCTAATGTATCTCCTTCTTTAATATCGTTGTATCCTTTTATTTGAAGACCACAATCGTATCCTTTGGTTACTTCCTTAACATCGTCTTTAAAACGTTTTAACGATGCTAATACACCATCATGAACGACAATTCCATCTCTAATTACACGAACCTTAGCATCTCTTGTAATTTTCCCTGTCATTACCATACATCCTGCAATGTTACCAATTTTAGAAATTTTATAAACCTCTCTAATTTCTACATTCCCAAGAACTTCTTCTTTCATTTCAGGAGATAACATTCCTTCCATTGCATCTTTCAGATCGTTAATAGCATCATAGATAATTGAATATGTTCTGATATCAACTTCTTCTCTATCTGCTACCGAACGTGCGTTTCCTTGAGGACGTACATTAAACCCAACAATAATAGCATCAGAAGCAGTTGCTAATAACACATCAGATTCAGTAATTGCTCCAACTCCTTTGTGAATAATATTTACTTGGATTTCCTCTGTAGATAATTTTTGGAACGAGTCTGTTAATGCTTCTACCGAACCATCCACATCTCCTTTTAAGATGATATTTAATTCTTTAAAGTCTCCTAAGGCGATACGACGACCAATCTCTGCAAGTGTTAATGTTTTTTGCGTTCTAACTGATTGTTCACGTTGTAATTGAGAACGTTTTGCTGCTATTTGCTTAGCTTCACGCTCATCTTCAAATACATTGAATTTATCACCAGCTTGAGGTGCCCCATCTAAACCTAAAATTGATACTGGTGTAGAAGGTCCTGCTTCTTCTACTTTTCTTCCTTTATCATCAAACATAGCTCTTACTTTACCACTATGTTTTCCTGCTAAGATATAATCTCCAATTTTTAATGTACCTGCTTGTACTAAAATTGTAGATACATATCCCCTACCTTTATCTAATAAAGCTTCTACTACGGCTCCGTTTGCATTTTTATTAGGGTTCGCTTTTAACTCTAATACTTCTGCCTCCAATAATACTTTTTCTAATAACTCATCAACCCCTTGTCCTGTTTTAGCAGAAATTTCTTGTGATTGAATGTTACCACCCCAATCTTCTACTAATAGGTTCATAGAAGAAAGCTGTGTTTTAATATTATCTGGATTCGCGTTCGGCTTATCTATTTTGTTTATTGCAAAAATAATTGGCACTCCTGCTGCTTGTGCATGAGAAATTGCCTCTTTTGTTTGTGGCATTACATCATCATCGGCAGCTACTACAATAATAACTAAATCGGTTACTTGAGCTCCACGAGCACGCATTGCTGTAAAGGCTTCGTGACCAGGTGTATCTAAAAAGGCTATTTTGTGGTCTCCTACCTTCACGGCATAAGCACCAATGTGCTGTGTGATTCCTCCTGATTCACCTTCAATAACATTTGCGTTACGGATATAATCTAACAATGATGTTTTACCGTGGTCTACGTGTCCCATTACAGTAATAATCGGTGCACGAGTGATTAAGTCCTCTGGTTTATCTTCTACCTCTTCAATTGACTCTTCAACTTCAGCTCCAACAAACTCTACAGTATAGTTAAACTCTTCGGCAACAATTTGCAATGTTTCAGCATCTAAACGTTGATTCATTGTTACCATCATTCCTAACATCATACAGGTAGAAATAATTTGAGTAACAGGAACATCCATCATGGTTGCTACTTCACTTACCGTAACAAATTCTGTTACTTTTAACACCTTGCTTTCTGCTTGTGCTGCTTGCAATTCAGCTTCACTTTGCTGACGGTGTGCATCTCTTTTGTCTCTACGGTATTTTGCACCTTTTCCTTTTTTAGATTTACCTTGAAGTTTTTCTAAAGTTTCTCTAACTTGTTTTTGAATTTGTGCTTCTGTTAGCTCTTCTTTTGGAGCCGTAGCTGGTCTTCTACCTCTTTGACCTCCTCGGTTACCACCTCTTTGACCTCCTCGGTTTTGACCTCCTCTATTATTATTTCCTTGAGGTTTAGCTCCAGTTCCAGGAGTTCCTGGCTTGCTAATTCTCTTACGCTTCTTTTTATCTCCGTCAGCTTTATTCGCTTCAGGTTTTTTCTTTTTGGGTCTTTCAAATTGTTTTAAATCAATTTTTTGACCTGTAAAATTAGGGCCGTCTAATTTTTTGTACTGAGTTTTAATTTTCTCAGCATTCTCTGGAGTTATCTCCACCTCCTTTACTGGTTGCTTCACCTCTTTAACCTTATTTTCAACAGTCTTTTTTACTTCTTTAGGCTGTTCTTTTTTCACTTCCTTTTTAGGAGTATTAACTGTTTGTTCCTTTGGTTTTTCAGTTTTAGGAGGTTCTGGCTTTTTCTCTTCAACCTTAACTGGTTCTTCCACTTTTTTAGTTTCTTGAACTGGTTGAACAGACTCTTCTTTCTTCGGTTCCTCTACTTTCTCCTCTTTTTTAGTAGGCTCTGGTTTTACTTCTTCAGCTATTTCTTCAATAGCCTTACCAGTTTCAACATCTATTTTACCTACTGTTTTAAGTTCTAACTTTTCAGCTTTGGCTTTTAAAACTTCTTGTTTTTTAGCTTCCTCTTCTAATCTCTTTCTTTCTTGCTCTTGTTCTAATTGCTGACGAATTGCCTCTTTCTCTTTTTTCTTTTCTTCGCTCACTTCTTTAGAGGCCACCTTTTTAGATTTATCAGTTTGAAAACCATCAAATAAAATTTGATATTCAGCATCTGATATTTTGGTAGTAGGGCGAGCTTCGATCTCATAGCCATTTTTAGCTAGGTGTTCAACAGCTCTATCTAAAGAAATGTTTAGTTCTCTTAAAACCTTATTTAGTCTTAATTTTTTGCCTTCAGCCATATATTATTTTATACTTTTTATTGAAAAAACACACTTTACACGCGCAGTACGTATAGTTATGCTTTTTTTCTTCTTTTTGCTAGATTTTGTATAGTTTTCCACACAGGATACCAGCTTCCTTTTTATTTTATATTAATCTTCGAATTCTTCTCTTAAAATTCGTTGAACATCTAAAATTGTTTCTTCCTCTAAATCGGTTCTTTGTACTAACATTGATACGTCTTTTTCTAAAACACTCTTTGCTGTATCTAAACCTATTTTCTTGAATTCTTCAATTACCCAAGCTTCAATTTCATCAGAAAACTCTGTTAACTCAACATCTTCTTCTTCGATACCTTCTCTTTGAACGTCAATTTCGTAACCTGTTAACTCACTTGCCAAACGAATATTTACTCCAGCTCTACCAATTGCTTTTGATACTTCTTCTGGCTTTAATAAAACATTGACACGTCCTTTTTTACCATTCTTCTCTTCATCAAACATTTCAATATCTACTGAAGTTACTTTAGCTGGACTTAGTGCTCTAGCTACAAATAGCTGCTCGTTTTTTGTATAGTTGATCACATCAATATTTTCGTTTCCTAGTTCACGAACAATACCGTGAATACGAGAACCTTTTACACCAACACAAGCTCCAACAGGGTCAATTCTATCATCGTAAGAATCTACGGCTATTTTTGCTTTATCTCCAGGAATTCTTGCAACACCTTCAATAGTAATTAAACCGTCGAAAACTTCAGGAATTTCTTGTTCAAATAATTTCACTAAGAACGCTGGCGAAGTTCTTGATAAAATAATAGCTGGTTTGTTACCCCTTAACTCTACTGATTTTATCACTCCTCTAACTGCATCTCCTTTTCTAAAGAAGTCAGAACGAATTTGTTCACTCTTAGGTAAAACAATCTCATTTCCTTCGTCATCCAACAAAATTACAGCATTATGACGAATATGGTGCACTTCAGCACTATAAATTTCACCTTCTAAGTCTTTAAATTGTTTAAAGACGTTTGTACTATCGTGTTCGTGAATTTTAGAAATTAAGTTTTGACGCAATGCTAAAATAGCACGTCTTCCTAAATCTACTAACTTTACTTCTTCAGAAACATCTTCCCCGATTTCAAAATCTGGTTCGATTTTTCTTGCTTCTGAAAGTTCAATTTCTTCATTATCGTCTTCAGACATTCCATCTGCCACCACCACACGGTTTCTCCAAATTTCCAAATCTCCTTTATCTGGGTTGATAATGATATCAAAGTTCTCATCAGACCCAAACCTACGTTTTAAGGCGGCACGAAATACTTCTTCTAAGATAGACATTAAGGTTACTCTGTCTATACTTTTATTATCTTTAAACTCCGAAAATGACTCTATTAACGCAATATTTTCCATTTCATTCTCTAATTAAAATATGATCTTCACTTTTGCTTCTTTAATATCTTGATACGCTAGCGTTTCTGTTTTTTCTACCGTATGCTTTCCTTTGCCTATCGGCTTAGGTTCTCTTGCTTTCCAAAACAAGGTAATAGTGTCTTCTGTTACCTCTGTTAAGGTTCCTTCAAATTCTTCAGTTGCTGTTTTAACTTTTAGAATTCTGTTAATATTCTTTTTATACTGGCGCTTTACGGTTAATGGCTGAGCAATATCTGGCGTTGTAACTTCTAATGAAAAGTCTTCTTCTTCTCTATCTAAATTATGCTCTATATTTCTACTAATACGAATACACTCACTCAAAGGTACTCCAGAATCACCATCTACTATTACTTTTATTTTATTATCTGCCAAGAACTGTAAATCTATTAAATATAATGATTCATTTTCTTGTAAGGCTTCTTGTAATAATTCTTTAACTCGTTCTTGATTCATCTTAGGTATAAAAAGAGGGGACTCTCGTCCCCTTCATCTATCTGATTAATAAATTTGCTGCAAATATAGTAAGTTATTCACTAACACACAAATATCTTTTATTTGTTAATTGTTTTTTCGTATATTTAAGTGACTATCTCTCTTTAAATCTTCTTATTATGAAAAAAATACTAGTACCAATCGATTTTTCAAAACCTTCGGAATACGCTTCTAAATTAGCTTCAACAATAGCTAAAAAAGCGAATAGCGAAGTTCACCTACTTCATATGGTTGAGCTTCCTACTGGATTTGTAGACATGGGAGCAGGGACCAATTTTAGTATCCCTGAGAGCATGTTGTATATTAGAAAAGTTCGCGATAGAATGCTTGATTACAAAAAACAGTTTTTTTCAAAAAACGAAAATGTCATACATGCAATACGGTTTCAAAGTCCTTTTGAGGGAATTCAAGATTATTCTAAAAAGAATGCACCCGATCTTATTGTCATGGGGTCGAAAGGGCATACAAATTTAGAAGAGATTCTTATTGGTTCTAACACCGAAAAAATTGTAAGAAACTCTGATATCCCTGTAATTGTCACCAAAAAAAACGGAGATCATTTTACTCCTAAAAACCTAGTGTTTGCTTCTAGTTTCAAACCTGAAAAAACTCAACCTTTTGAGCGCTTTTTAACCTTTGCTGAAAACTTTGACAGTAAAATTCACCTACTAAAAATAAACACTCCTCAAAAATTTGAAAATACTCAAGAAACCAACAACCGCATTAAACAATTTATCGAAAAATATGGTTTAAAAAACTACACTATTAATGTTTACAACGATTCTTCAATCGAAAAAGGAATTTTAAACTTTTCTAACAAGATTAATGCAGATATTATTGCGTTAGCAACCCACGGAAGGAGTGGATTAGCTCATATTTTTAATGGAAGCATCACCAAACACTTATCTAAAAAATCAATAAAACCCATGCTTACTTTTAAAATTTAAAACCTCTAAACTGAAGGTAAAAAAAACGCTAAGACCATGGTCTTAGCGTTTTTATTTAGTTTCTTTTAATTTTAAGGTCATGTTTAAAGAAGCTTTGTTTCCTAGGCTCCTTTAAACAATTCCTGTTCATAATTCAGATTACTTTCTTTTCTTAGGGCGCATTGCTATAATTTTCTTATTAACAACACCTCTATTTGTAATCATTCTTACAATTAAAGCTTGATTTTGCACATTTGATAAATCTATTATCATCTGCTCCTTGGTTCCTTTGATATAAGCATTGTTTTCAACTCTTTTAATCAAAATACCATTCATAGTATAAATCTCAATAGCCACATTGGTATCAAACTTATAATTATACTCTACTGTCAACTCATTTTCAAACGGTACAGGATAAGCACTAAAGTTTAATGGTTCTTGTTGAACTGGATCTAGCACTTCTTCCTTACAAGGTTCTACAGAACCATTTGGAGTAAACGTTCCACCATTATCAACCGACTCGTGACATCTACAAACCTCTTCACAAGTTACAGCATGAGCAATGACATATATTGGTCCACTAGCTTCAATAGGTCCCACAGTATAATTAGACACATAATCCAACGTACTTGTATTAAAATTATACTGTCCTGGAGCTACTGTTTCTTTACCATTTTTTGTAGGATATTTTTCACATCCTATGTACACATGTGCTACGCTCATTACATAACCTTCGAATAAATTATATTCTACCGTTACATATCCATCCAGATACGTAACTACAACCTCACCTGATTGAACTCCCTTAGAAATATCACATTGACCTGCTCCCGAATACAAAGGAAGTGTATATGTACCTTCTTCTGCAAAATAATTTGTCCAACCCCAACGGTTAAAGCCATCATCTAAGAAACACGTATAATTATCAGCTCTTGCAAATGCTGTTTCGCAGTTTTCAAATAAATCAGTTTTATTTGACATTGTCACTGTTTCTGTAATACTATTACCACAATCATCCGTTGCTGTGAACACATAATCTGCGTACTGAACACAGCCCTCTTCTCTTATGTTTGTAGGATACGCTACTAAATCTCCTCCAGCTGAACAATTGTCTGTCCATCTTGCATTCAACATTTCTGGCAATCCTTCATCACATAATTCAAGACTTTCAGGTAAATCAACTATTACCGGAGCAGTTTCATCGTACATTCTCGTTACACGGATGACCACTGTTGCTGCTGGGTTGCCACAGTCGTCCGTTGCATTGAACGTATAATCTCTGTATTGGGTACAACCGTCTTCGCCTGCCATTACTTCGCCTGCGACTCCGTTGATACTACCTGATTTCTCTCCGCCAATACCACAGTTGTCTGTCCACGTAGTGCTTACCACTTCTGG